>JBEKWK010000104.1:0-8910 GCA_049513175.1 FCB group bacterium | reverse complement strand
CCAACCGGGAGAAGAAGTTGATATATCAATTTATCAATCAAATGGTGTCAATATGTCGAGCTTCCATAAAAGCATCAGTACGGAATTAAAAGTTGATGCTACCGTTCTCGAGCCTATTGGCGGCACGAATATGGGAACGGTTGACGTGCCAACCCGAATGAGAATAATACCATTAACAGGGATACCGGTTAATACTTCACCTACTTCAACGGCAACAAAAACATTTAAATTCCGTGCAATGCTCGGCGATTCCGAATCAGTTAAATTAATTTTACAAAATTCAAGAACTGATTCAGGAAAAGTTAATTTTGATGAATCTCAAATTGGCACATTTACATTACTGAATGTTTGTCATAGTGGTGGTGTGAGAACATACGACCCGACACCCACAGCACAGTTGATTTCAATCAAGCCGAATCCTGCTTCTTCAAGTGTTGAAATAGATTATGAATTATCCGAGCAGGGTAATACAAAAATCTGGCTTGCAAATGTTCTCGGAAATAATGTAATGCAATTACTGGATGAATTTTCCGTAGCCGGTGTAAAATCGCTAAATTTCAATACGTCGAATTTATCAAACGGCGTTTACTTTGTTATAATGCAGACACCGACTCAAATTTTCAAGTCACGTATCAGCATTATTAAGTAAGATGTTTTTTGAAAATAAATCAACCCCTTAATTCACGTTTATATGGATTAAGGGGTTTATCAATTAAAAGGGGTTTATTTATCGTTAAGTAATTTTATTTAGAGACGGATTGTCATTCTGAACGAAATGAAGAATCCAAATTGATGTACGATTTTAGATTGACGATTTTAGATTTAATCTTTATAATAGTAAATCTAGAATCTAAAAATTTCTGGATTCTTCGCTACGCTCAGAATGACAACCTTGTAGCGTTTATAATTTATAAACATTAGATTTATTTTATAAGAAACTTTAATACATTGAAGTATTTAAATAAATATATTCATATAAATATTTTCTTTATTATAACCTTTATTGTTGCTTTGCAACTTCTGGTTAATTCGCTTTCTTTTGCCCAGACGGCATTAATTCATAATGTAATAACGGATAATTACCCCTGGCTTAAAGCCACCTATACTGTCTGGGATTCAACCGGCAGTGAAATAAGGATAAGTAATGCAAATGATATTTTAATTACCGAGGGCGGCAAGCCAAGAGAGCATCGCCCGGGCTTGTCTCCATACTGCTCTCCTCCGAACTATCAGACTTTTTCAGCTATAATGGTAATGGATATGTCTCATACAATGATGAATCCCATAAGCAGTACCGATATTACTCCAAAATACTTAGTAGCACTTGCCGCAGTAAGGAATTTTATAACAAAAATAAACTTATCCGTTTCTGAAGTTGCAATAATGCAATTTGACGGTGGTGCAGAACTCATTTCCGGATTTACCAATAACCTTGATAGTTTAATTAAGCTGACTAATGCCAGCAATTTTCACGCAAGAGGTGAAACTGACTTTAACGCCGCATTCTTTAAAGATAAATTTGACGATTCAGTTAATACGGCTCTGTGGATTGCCAAATCGGCAAAATATAAGCCTGTAATAGTATTTTTGACAGACGGTGGTCATGATGCCTCCTATGCAGTAGCTGTGCATTCAGGTTCAGAACCCAGGGACGGCAGATTTATGGTTAAGGAAATTACTGATATTTGCCACCAGAGAAAGCCGTCTGTATATGTTTTTGCCGTTAAAATAGGTACTGATATTCTCGATTCAATAAGCCTGGGATATTTAAACAATCTTGGTTCAATTGAAGTTGGTATTGATAGTTATAATCAGAAAGCAAAAAATGTTTACCTCGACATCACCGACGCAGACCAGTTGAATGATATTTATTCATATATAGCGGATGTATGCGGAAGAATAGGATATGCCGAACCTTGCGAGTTGCAATGGAAATCAGAATGTACCGGAGGCGGCGAACTGAAACTTGGTTTTCCTAATTATAAGAATTTATCCGCAAGCACAACTTTTTCTATTCCGGACGATGTAAAACCTGCTCTAGAAGTAAATCCCAATTTTGTTACTTTCGATAAAAATGTACCTTCAGGCGATTACGACACAACAATTACAATCACAGCTAAAAATAATTTTGTAGATATTTATGACACGGCTTTTGTTTCTTCTGACTCAAGATATAAAATTACAAGCTGGGGAACAAAAGGGAATCCGCCATTTACTTTAAATAAAGATGAATCAACAAATATTACATTAAGATATAGTCCTATAGATTCTTCTTATTCCACATCGTCAATAAATATAATTGGTTCGGAGTGTTCGGGAGGCAATTTAAACTGCCAGGGTGAGATGAATACCTATGCGGCGGATGTTGATATGGGAAATATTACAATATATTTTACAAAAAATAAAATTGTAAAAGATTTCTATTGCAATCGGACAGGTAGTCCATTATTGATTAAAAATATTATTTTTAGTGGAGGCGAAGCAAGCAGTTTCTCTGTATTTTCGCCTGCTTTCCCTTTTCTCTTAGACACAGGCAAATGTATAGATGTAGATTTCAGATTTAAACCTATTTCTGTGGGAAATAAATCCAGCAAAATAAAAATTATAACAGATTCTATAACAATTAATGCTAATATTAAGGGAGTAGGAATAGGCTCACCGGGAATAACTTCTCCAAATCCTATAACTTTTTTAAATGCAACCTGTAATTTCCCTACAAGGGACACCACAATAATTCTTCAAAATACCGGGCTGGTAAACCTTGACATTGATACGGTTAAAAGCGTTATAACAGGGCAGAATGCAACTGAATTCAGCATTGTTGGTACACTTCCTGCACTGATACCATCTTATAGCCAGGCATCTGTAACAATAAGGTTTAATCCTAAATCAGCAGGTTCCAAAACATGTATTCTGACAATTAATAGTAATGCTGATAATCTTCCGGTTTATAATATCGAATTTGATGCAACAATGGACAGCACTAATTATGAACCCGGTTCTTATTTGTATAATTTAGGGGATGTTTGTATTGGTACTTCGATTGATACAAATATTATAGTTACAAATACCGGGACAAAGGATTTGCAAATAAATACTGTAACAAAGCCATCCACCATCAATTTAAATCCGGCAAGTTTTACTTTAAATTCGGGTTTAAAAACAAATATTTCAATTAATTTTAATCCTATATCAGAAGGTCCAATTGATACTTTATTGGTCTTAACGGATGTAGATTGCAATTTGCAAAAGACGATAAAATTTACCGGAACTGTTTACGACCCGAAAATTGCTAATATTTCATTGAATATTTCTTCATATATCAATATAAGAAAAGATACTACTATAACAATTACTAATCCCTCAACTAAAAATAATCTTTTTATTACAGGAATAACACCGCAAGACTCACAATTTACTTTTGTTGGTTCTGTTCCTACTTTACCTGCGACAATTCCGCCCGGCGGGACAATGCAAATTGAAATAAGTTATAAACCGATTATGAACAAGGGAATAAATACAAAGCTTACCCTTAGCGGTATGCCATGTCATAATATTGATATGCTTATTATTGGGAATCCAATATCACCGAGTATAGATATAGAAGTTGATAAATACCAGGCATTGATAGGACAAACAATTCCAATAACAATAAAATTGAAAAATGCCGATAAATTTGCCGAATCAGGCACTAAATCTATCAGTACAATTATCAGTTTCGATTCAACGATGCTCAGGCAGCTAACACCCATTTATCCCGAAACATTCACAGGGGGTACAAGAAATGTTATTTTGGATAGTATAACTGTAATTTCAACGAATAATGACCAGGCGTTAACTACATTGAATCTTTTTGTAACGGATAGTCCGAATTTAAAAACCCCTATCACGTTTAATAATTCTAAATCAGATTTGGATGATGTTATTTTCAACCCGGTCAACGGAGAATTTGATGTTCTCATTGCATCCGAAAATTTGCAAACCAAGAATTATTCTGCCAAGCCGGGAGATGAAGTAGATATTTCAATCTATCAATTAAATGGGAAAAATGTTTCGAGCTTCCATGAAAGCATTTCAACAGAATTGAAATTCAATGCAACTTTGCTTGAGCCTATAGCTGATACAAAATCAGGAACTATCATTAATGAGGAGAGAATTATTCCGTTAGACAATATACCTGTTGATACAACTTCTACGGTGCAATCATCGAAGATATTCAGATTCCGTGCTATGCTTGGTAATGCCGAATCAACACCGTTAATTTTACAAAATTCAAGTGTAGCAAGGGGGAAAGTAATTTTTATTGATACGGTTCAAGGTTCTTTTAAGTTAATCGGAGTTTGCAAAGATGACCAAACAGGAAAATTGAGATTATACGACCCTACCGGTACTGCACAATTAATATCAATCAAACCAAACCCTGCTTCTTCAAGTGTCGAACTCGATTATGAATTATCCGAGCAGGGTAATACAAAAATCTGGCTTGCTAATATCTTAGGAAATAACGTTTTGGAATTACTTGATGGATATATTCAGCCGGGTGTTAAATCGCTTAATTTCAGCACTACAGGCTTGTCAGACGGGGTTTACTTTATCATAATGCAGACGCCTACACAAATATTTAACAAGCGTTTAAGTATTATAAAGTAAATTTATTTTAATTTGGAAATATTCTTTATTTTTGTAAGTTATAAATGAAAATAACCCCTTAATTCACATATCAGATGAATAAAGGGGTTTGTTAATTGAGTTCTATATCTTTATATTTTCCTTTAGCTAAGGAATAATAATATTTATTTGTTTAAAATGGTAGCAAAGTGGGAGACTGTATCCAGGGATGAAGCTAATGATTTGAAAATTTTTAAAGCTTCATGGTTCCACAGGAGACATCCGGAATGGGGCAGGGAAGGCAATTTCGTGGTTTTGGATTCTCCAACATGGGTAAATATTATACCGATTACAGTTGACAATAATGTATTATTAATCGAGCAATACAGACACGGCATTGATGACCTTACTTTGGAAGTCCCCGGCGGTCTGGTTGAATCTGGTGAGAAACCTCGTATTGCCGCCGAAAGGGAATGTCTGGAAGAAACGGGATTCAAAGGTTCAGGAGAAGCTATTTTGATTGGAGAAAATTATCCTAATCCGGCTTTCCTGAATAATATTTGTTATTCTTTTTTATGGACAGGATGCACTAAAATAAAGGAACAGTCCCTTGACCGTCACGAAGACATAAGGGTAATTGAAGTTCCGGTTAATGAAATCAAACAAATGATATTAGACAAAAAAATAAGACACTCTCTCGTTTTGACGGCATTTTTCTTTTATAATATAAATTATGGACTTTGATTTTTTAATTTTTTTAGGACAATAATCTGAAAGATGGGAAAAATAATAGCAGTTGCTAATCAAAAAGGGGGAGTCGGCAAAACGACAACTGGTGTGAATCTTGCCGCATCTCTTGCCGCCGCCGAATATTCTGTCCTGCTCGTTGACATTGACCCACAGGCAAATACAACAAACGGTGTAGGAGTGGACTCTCATAATCTCGAATATTCTATTTATGAAGTGCTAATTAATCACACTCCGGTTAATAAGGCAATCGTACCAACTATAATGCCATATCTGAAAATATTACCTTCGCATATAAATCTCGTTGGTGCGGAGATTGAATTGGTCAACAGGGAGAATCGTGAAAAGATTTTAAAAAGGGTTTTGGAACCCATTAAAGACAAATATGCATTTATTATTATTGATTGCCCGCCATCGCTGGGGCTATTAACTTTAAATGCATTATCAGCGGCTGATTCAGTACTTATTCCAGTACAATGCGAATATTATGCCCTGGAAGGGCTTGGTCAGCTTTTAAACACTATTTCTATAGTCAGGTATAGGATAAATCCTCAATTAGCTATAGAAGGTGTTTTACTTACTATGTTCGATTCAAGATTGAGACTATCAAATCAGGTTGTCGAAGAAGTAAAAAAGCATTTTGAGAATAAAGTTTTTAATACTATTATATACAGGAATGTCAGGATTTCCGAGGCTCCGAGCCATGGAAAGCCTGTCCTGCTTTATGATGCTTTGAGTACCGGTGCAAAAAATTACATTGATTTGTCAAAGGAAATTATCGCAAAGAATAAAGATATTATTTCAAAAGGACATTAATTAACAATTAAATTTTTATTTTAAATGTCAAAAACCAAGAAAATACCGACAGGATTAGGAAAAGGATTAGGAGCCTTACTGCCTGAAATACAATTCTCCGATAAAGGCTTTTCTTTTACTGATGAGAGCCATGAAGAATTTAAGGGCAGCATTATATTGGTTGATGTAACTAAAGTTCAAAATAATCCTTACCAGCCAAGAAGAGATTTTGATAAGCATGCTCTCGAAAGCCTTGCCGAATCTATCAAAGAGCATGGTGTCATGCAGCCAATTATCGTAAGAAAATCGGTATCGGGTTATGAACTGATTGCCGGTGAAAGAAGGCTCAGGGCTTCAGTGCTTGCCGGAAACAAAAAAATTCCCGCTATCATTACCGATATTGACCCGGGAACGGATTCCTTAGTCCTGGCATTAATTGAAAACATACAGCGTGAAGACCTGAATCCCATAGAAACTGCTTACGGCTACAGGACTCTCATTGAAGAATGTCATCTGACACAGGAACAGGTCGCCGCTAAAGTCAGCAAGGACAGAACTACTGTTACAAATTTTCTTCGCCTGCTTAAGCTTCCCGACGATATACAGGAAAGCCTCCGCAAAAAAGAAATTACAATGGGGCATGCAAGAGCTTTGCTTGCTCTCGAAAAGCCAAATTCCATGCTGATAGTTTGGAAAGAAATTGTCCACAACGGCTATACTGTCAGAGCTACTGAAAATCTTATAAAAGATATTGAAACAGGTAAAAGAGTTCTTGGTGGAGAAACCTCAGGTAAAAAAATATCAGATAAAAATAAAAAAGACGGTAAAAGCTTTGTCAGTCCTGATATCGCCTTGGTTCTCGAAGGTTCTGAAAATGACCTTCGCCATATTTACGGTACAAAAGTAAAAATTAATACTAAATCCCTCGAAAGCGGTTCTTTCGAATTTGAGTTTTATTCAAAAGATGATTTCGAAAGATTGTTCGAGTTATTTATGTCATTAAACAATGAATAATAATTTAATTTTATCATGAAAAAAGTTGCGATTTTTGATGGTCCCGGAAAATTGGAAACAATTAAATGGGCTGAATTTTCAATTAAAAAATTAAAAACCTTAGGAGCCGAATGTTGCTGCCGTCCTGAACTTATAGATATCCTGAGCAAAGATTTAAAAGATTATGTAAAACCCTGCTGTCTCGAAGAATTTGATAATTTCGCAGATGTCGTGATTTCTTTCGGCGGGGATGGCACTATGCTTTCAGTAGCAAGAATTTTACTGAAAACCGAAATTCCGATAATGGGCGTAAACGTAGGCAGATTGGGATTCCTCGCTGAATTTTCCGTAAAAGATTTAGAGAAATCTCTGGAAAATCTGATGCTGGGAAATTACCGTGTCGTTGACAGAATGGTATTGGAAACAGAATATCGCGGCGAGATAATTTATGCACTTAATGATTTTGTAATAGAGAAAAGAAATTCATCGAGGATGATTACGCTCGACCTCGAAACAAACAATCATTATATAGGTTCACTCAGGGCTGACGGCTTGATTATTACGACTCCCACGGGTTCTACGGCATATTCTTTATCTTGCGGTGGTCCCATTTTAGTACCATCTGCCGATGTAATTTGCATTACCCCGATTTCACCCCATTCGTTAAATTTAAGACCTCTTGTTCTACCTGACACAAATGAAATAGTAATCAAAATTTATTCTCCTACAGGTGAAGCAAATTTAGTTTCCGATGGTCAGATTAATAAAGTTTTGGCGAATGCGGACAGCCTTTTAATCAAACGTTCAGAAGCTCATATCAAGCTGATAAAGCCTCTCGACAGTTCATATTATGATTTGTTGAGAGAAAAGCTGCTTTGGTCTGTTGATGCAACAAATACAAATACTAAAAACCCTGATTGATTATTTTATAAATAATTTGGAATTACTTTATACCCGATTTTATCCTCAATTCCAGCCTGTTGAAATCCACGAAGACGTAAAGCACAGGAATCGCAAACTCCGCATGCAATCTCACTTTCGGAGTAACAGCTCCATGTCAGATGAAAAGGCACATTTAATTCCGTACCTTTTTGAACAATATCTTTTTTACTGAAATTTATCAATGGTGTTAATATATCAATTTTAGTTTCAGGTTTAGTGCCAAGTTCTATTACTTTTTGAAATGCGTTGAAAAATTCCTTCCTGCAATCAGGATAGCCGCTGCTGTCCAATTGCATCGCACCGATGACGATTGCACTTGCTCCTATGACTTCAGCCCAGCTTGTTGCAACGGAAAGAATATTTGCATTTCTGAAAGGCACGTAACTTGTTGGGATTAATTCATTGTCTAAGTCTGCCTTGCTTACCTCAATACGGCTGTCAGTCAGGCTTGAACCTCCGATTAAAGACAAATGCGAAACATCAACAATTAGTTTTTTCTCAATTTTATAAAATTCACAAATATCATGAAAAGCCTTCAGTTCACGGTTTTGAGTTTTTTGCCCGTAGTTCAGATGTAAGCCGGCAATTTCATATCCTTCTTTTTCTGCAATTCCTGTACACAAAGCAGAATCCATACCGCCGCTGATTAATACTACCGCTAATCCTTTACTGCCTGCCATTTCATTCCCCGATAATTGTTACAATTAAATTTCTTGCATGTGAGCGATTACGAAATTCACAAAGATAAATTCCCTGCCATGTACCAAGATTAAATCTGCCATCTGTAACCGGTACAAAAACAGAACTGCCGGTTAATGAGCTTTT
>JBEKWK010000103.1:0-8942 GCA_049513175.1 FCB group bacterium | reverse complement strand
ATCTTAACAACCTTAAATATGCTTCGATTGAGTTATCAAATAAGCATGGATTTGCAAGCTTGGTTGCCGATGTTGATGCCCATGCCGCAACAGGATTAGCCCTGCGTTTAGTTGATAAAGATGTTAAACAGGGTGCTACATATATTTATAAAGTGAAAGTATCAAAACAAGATACAACCTATTATATTAAAGAGGCAACGACATTTGTAATAATCGGAGTGAACCAAACAAATTTATCCGCTCCATCAGAATTAAAGGTACTGGAAAATAATAGTAAAATAACATTGTTTTGGGCAAATTCCGAGAAAGAAGGTTATACTGCCTATAATCTTTACCGCCTGGATGTTCATAGCAATAATTTTGTTAAAATTAATAAATCCCCTATACTCCCTATGGATCCGGATAACCTGCAGGGTAAAACAAAGCCAAACAATTCCGATATTCCAGGCAGTTTTGTAGATTCGAACTTAATAAACAATATAACTTATACTTATTGTCTCCGTGGAATCAATATGTTTGCTGAAGAAGGGGAATGTGCCATAATCAAAGCTACACCCAGGGAACAAAAAGACCTTTCACCTACAAAAGTAACTGTTGAACAAATTGGCATTAAAAAAGCAAAAATAACATGGGATTTCACTCATCTGGATTCAGAGATTGAAGGATTCGATGTCTCGAGAAGTGCAAATTTTCAGGACGGCTTCGAAAATCTTCATGAGAAACCATTGGTTCGAACTCAAAGAGAATTTATAGATACAACTGCAAATGAGGAAGAACCATATTACATTGTTTCAGTAATTGATTCTGCCGGTAATTTATATCGTTCCGTACCTCGTTTATTAATATTAAATGATACTATACCACCCTCAAAACCAACGGGATTCCATGGGTTTATTGATACTAACGGCATTGTCAATTTGAACTGGGATTTAGGTCCGGAAAGTAATATCATAGGTTACCGGGTATTTTGGGCAAATGATTCGGAACACACTTTCCTTATGGCAAATAAATCTCTTGTCGAGGATACGACTTTTCAGGATACGGTTAAATTAAATACTTTGTCGAAATATATATATTACAAGTTATCATCAGTCAATAAAAGATATATTGCATCTGAAAATACCGGTATGATTAAATTAAAGCGTCCAGATATAATTCCTCCTCAAAAAGCTGTCTTTACAAAGTTTTTTGTAACTGATAGCTCAATCAATTTATCCTGGGAGCCAAGCCTGAGCGAAGATGCAGTGAAACAGTTCTTAATGCGGCGAATTGCGGGTGAAAATAAATGGGTTCAAATTGCGGAATTACCAATTAAAGACAGGTATTATTCAGACCAGAATTTAACGGATGAAACTAATTACGAATATTCTATCGAAACTATTGATGACAGCGGTCTGAAAAGTATAACAAATAATTTCATCCGGGCAAAATCTCAGAAAAAAAATAAACTTTCTTCACTGACAGATTTACAAGCTGATTATGACAAAGCCCAAAACGCTATTATTTTAAAATGGAATTTCAAAAATTCAACTTCCAATGATAATTTCTGGTTTACTATTTACAGAAGCTATGACAACAATACAGGACAGAGACCGGAGATGCAGCTTTTTGCAACAGCAAAATCCTCGGCAGATTCATTTAAAGATAAACTATTAATTGGTAATGGTAAATACAGATATTCAGTAGTTGTTTCAACAAACAGTGAACAATCGGAAAAATCAAAAATAGTTGAAGTGGAAGTTAAGTAGTTTATAAATCCAGAAAGATAGATTTGAAAAAGACTTTCAAATATTTATTATTGTATCAAAATTACCATGAACAATATACTCTTTCTATTTGTTTTTAAACAACATTTCAAACGTCTCTGAACTAACACTAACAGTCTCAATAGACTTATTTCGTTCATCCTGACTAATGCTATCATGTATATTAAACATTTTTAAATAGTTTGTATGTATGTTATTCTCTGACTTTTCATTTGCAATTCCCGGCATAAATATTACTTTTAAACTCGTCCAGATATTGCTGTTTCTCTTGTTCATCAATGTTATGAAATTCATGTTTCAGTAATAATCGGTTACCTTGCAAACGGTAGCCAACTTCGAGAATTTTATTTCTGGTAAGGTGAATTAAAGTATAACCTTTGTCCTCAATTCACATGCTAAATGAGGTTTTGCCGATTTCGGAAAAATCTCAAAATCTTGCTCCAGCTATAGTTTCATGCTGAAACTTAAATACTTTTTTCTTATGGGTATAAAAACCGCCATCATTATAATTCCCGGATTTAATTTACACTTTTGACTGTCAACTTTTTATTCACATCTCTTTATACCATATTTCTCTAAACGTGCCAGTTCAGTCGAATTCTCACAGTCGAACAAACTTATATACAGTTTATACAAAACTCTTCGCTGAACGAATTTCTGAATGAAATTCAAACATTTTTTTATACTTTATTTACACTGTTTTCTTTTTTGAATAAGTATACTGGGTCATAATCAATTTTCAATAGTATATCAATACCATAAAGTTCTCACCCAATTTCTTTTACTTTATCTACAACAAATTTCACCTGTTCTATTGTTGGGTTGAATATCATGACTGAATCATGTATGGTTATGTATATCATTTCCTCCGGTATCTTGTTCAACAAACGATGAATCCATAGTTCAGCTTCCATCTGTTGAATGTCATAAGCGAGTAATGAACCCCCTCGATTAGCTTTATTCTTTGTTAGCTCATCGGAACTTTTAAGTACACCTTTTTTATTCAAAAGCCAATTATAGACCTGTGGAAATCGGTTCTTGAAGTATAGTGAGAGTTTTTGTTTTGAAATGTTTTCACCTGTTGGGTGTTTAAAATTTTGTATTTTTTCTGAATTTCTTGGAGTAAAAAGAATTGCATTCATAGTTTAATCTTTTACCCATTTCCTTGATTCATTCAATTCTTTTGCCATATAGTCATACAAAGTACCCGTAAGACAGAAATCTAAAAAGTGTCTGTCCGGTTCTATACCTTCTTGCTTCATTTTAGTACAGATTAATAACGGTTGTGTATTTTTCCCATCAATGATACATTTCCTAAAATTGAGTTCCCCAGTTTCTTCATCAATTAGACATAGGAACTGTCTCAAGTTTCTTGGAAATGAGGTCAGCAAGGAATGCACCCTCTTATTTGTGGGTGAAACTAATATTTTTCTTGTAAACCCAGAACTAACCTTAAAGATTTGTCGGTAGTAATGAGGAATGTTTTTTATTACTTCGTCACCGTTTTCATCAAATTTATCTTTGTTCTTTTCAATCCATCCAATAGCTCGTTCTAAATCGATATGAATTAGTTTCAGGTTTTCTGATTGTTGTTTAATAAAGCAATATTCATCACTATATCTGCTTTCAAAATATTTATTTAACGATTCAAATTTCTTTTTTACCGAATCATATCGAATTTGCCGAGCTACTGGCTTTTCTTTGAGAAATCTATCATGCAAACGATAGCCTTTTGAAAACTTTGATGAAAGATAAGAATTGTTCACCTCGATAATGTCAAGTTCAACAAGCCTCTGCAGGATATCCTTGTAATAATCTCTAGTAAGTATTTTAATTATTAAATCAGTACCAATCCTCTGGAACTGATTCTTTTCGTCATGCTCATTATTGCCATTCTTATCTTTAAAATAATAATAGTGCAAATACAGCATTGTGCAGAAAACAAGTGCGTTTTCAGTAATTTTTAAATTCTTATTTTTAAAGAACTCATCATTCGCAAGACTTAATAAAATACTTTCAGGTGTTAGCGTACCATAATTGTTATTAACCTTGTACATCGTTACCTCTATAAATTTTTAGAAAATTATTTATAAAGGTTATATTCAGGGAAAATGGAATGTTTAAATGATTACGAAGAGAAGATAAGTTTACGAAAGTTTAGATAGTCGTTGAATATTATTTTTGCTTTGAAATTATCATTAATGCAGTATCAAAAAAACTTTTAAACATGGTATGAGCTTATTATCATATCAGTCTACAGCCTTGGTTTCTAATCAATAAAAATTACGGAATAATTTAGTATCAATTTAGTCGTAAACACCTAATAAGCCTGTTAACCACTACTAATATCTAAGGTACGATAGGGAGCTAATGTACTTTAAGGGACTTTAGGGCAACTATAGAGAAAAGAAAAAAAGATAGATACCTGCTTCCGCAGATAATGATATAAAGCATGATAGACCGTGTGCATGATACCACCTGATATAAATATCATGGCTACGGTAATATGGGTACTAAAGAAATTATCTCTATGCTTGAATATCATCTTGTCAAAAGTAATATCTTTTAATAATACATAGCATTTGCAGCAATATCTTGATAAAGAAAAATTCCTCTTTTAGAACAGAATTACTGGCTTTCTCAAATTAATGATAACATAGACTTTCGGAAATAAGAAAATTTCTATATTTAAATTTAATGTTATGCTTTATAATGATGATTTTAACAAATCTATCTGTAATGTTTTTGTAAATTCTGTCAGAAAATTTTAAGATTTGCAATTCTTTTATCAAATCATTTAGTTACAAAAAAAGTATTTGAGTTAGGATTTATCTCCGTAGTTTTTCCGTAGCGGTGTCACTAAACGAATGTATTATTTTTGTATCGAAAATTAAATTTTCGCTTGACAAGGGGAAAAAATATATATTTAAGTGGTTTTAATTATTTATTTAATTTATTATTTATCAACAGGTTATAAGGAATAATTTTATGAAAAAACTGTATCATTCAATTGTTGCAATTTTATTTGCATTAGCACTATTTTCCTGTAACAAATCGGACTTAGCAACAAATTCAAGGCCTGACGGAGTAAATTTACAAAAATCCAAAACTCAACCCCCTGGTAACACTCCGGCTAATCCGGCGATTGCATACGCATCATCAGTTGTATCCGGAAACGGAGTGAACAAAACAAGATTACAAACCATCGGCGTAATGGATACTACCGGAGCGAACCAAACGAATGTTTACACAGCAAGTATGAGCTCGGTGAATTTATGGGAACCCACGTGGTCGCCTGATGGAAAATCGCTCTCTTGGCTAAAGCAGGACATTCGCTATTCCGGACCTTCTGAAATTGTTGTGGCGGATATATCAGTCAATTCAAGCGGGGTACCGGTTGCAGGAAACATGCGGACCATCGCCACAATATCGGGTGCACCCCCTGACGATTTTTGGATTTTTGACCAGGCATGGTGTTCACTTGCCGCAACTGCAAAAATTGCTTTTATCGTTACTTGGGGTTCAGCAGGCAGCTCCGGCGGTTACAGCTACTTGTATACTGTATCAACATCCGGTGGTGCATGGGACTTGCTTGCATCCGTCTATGACACGGGTGATGGATTTTATTCAAGTCCCTGCTGGAGTCCGGACGATTCCAAAATTGCCATAATACACCACACCAGCACTTGGGGAGGCAAAATCCTGATATTCGACAATCAGACACGAACTTTCACTGACTCAATACCGGCACCATCCGGAATGACTGGTTATGCGAGCACACTCGCCTGGTCACGCAGCGGCATGAATACACTCGCCTGCATGGCATGGAACTCAACAGGTGGTGAATCCCTATACTATATAACACCACCGACGAACGGTACAATACCAACAACAAATGGTGTAAATATATCTAGGGGTGGTCCATCATGGTCACCAAACAATAGCAGTCTTATATACTATGACTTAGGAAGTCTAAAGAAGTTGCTTCCATTTACATCTAAGGTTACAACTATATTGAGTTCCTTCAACGGAGCTTGGATTAACTGGAAAAGATAGACAATTGGCTTCATGTTAGATTTGCTTTGGAGAAGATAAGTAGATACAATTTTAACTCTCGAGTTTGTCTCAATATTTTAAATCTGAACAAAACGTAGTGAAGTGAAGAATCCAAAACTCGCATGAATACTGGATTCTTCGCTTTGCTTACAATTACTTTCTTAATTATATCATACTTTGGAGGCAATACAATATTACTTGTTGTGTTGACAACGAAATGAAATAATTTTTATGTTATTATTGGAGTTCCAATATATATATTTTATTTTTTGCATCTGTTACGCTGTATTATAAAAATTTGCTCAGTCTTTTATTTATTACTAAATTATATTATAATAATAACACTTTTTTAAGGGTAAAAATGAAAACCATTCCAAAACTCAAATTCTTTCTTTTTCTCCTTTCATTATTCATTATAAATTTCACACAATTATCTGCTAAAAAGCAGGGTCAAGCCCGTATTGACTCTCTCCTTATAGAATTACCTAAGACAAAGGAGGATACGAATAAAGTGAAATTGCTTAATGATTTATCCTTTGAGTACAGCAAAGTAAATCCAGATGAAGGTATAATATATGGGGAGCAGGCATTGAAACTTGCAGAAAAGCTGGAATGGAAATCGGGAATATCAGTATCATACAATACATTGGGCAGTAATTTTAATACCAAATCAAATTATCCAAAAGCTCTGGAATATTATTTGAAAGCTTTTAAAATCTTTGAGGAATTGGGAAGAAAAAGCGGTATTGCAGGCACTTTAGGAAATATAGGTCTTGTTTATAATGAACAATCCGATTACCCCAAGGCACTGGAATATCATTTCAAAGCTTTAAAAATCTTTGAGGAATTGAGTGATAAAAGAGGTATTGCAATTAATTTGGGAAATATAGGGATGATTTATGAGGTGCAAACCAATTACCCCAAGGCATTGGAATATGATTTGAAGGCTTTAAAAATCTTTGAGGAATTAGGTAATAAAAGCGGAATTATAACGAATTTAGGAAATATAGGTCTTGTTTATCAGTACAAATCCGATTTCCCAAAGGCATTGGAATATGATTTTAAGGCATTGAAAATGGCAGAGGAATTGGGTGATAAAACCAGAATTGCTCAAAATTTGGGAAATATAGGTCTTGTTTATAACTATCAATCTGATTACCCCAAGGCATTGGAATATTATTTGAAGGCGTTAAAAATCAATGAGGAAATTGATGATAAAACCGGAATTGCAACGAATTTAACAAATATTGGTCTTGTTTATAATGAACAATCCGATTACCCCAAAGCATTGGAATATTTTTTCAAGTCTTTGAAAATGGCAGAGGAATTGAGTGAAAAAGAAGGAATTGAAATTAATTTGAGAAATATTGGAGATATTTATGAAACCCAAAAAGACTTCTCCAAATCTTTAGAGTATGAATTCAAAGCTTTAAAAATGGCTGAAGAAATAGGTGATAAGATGAATCAATTAGATATATTCAACTGTATTGGTAATATTTATAGAGAAAAATCCGATTACACAAAAGCATTTGAATACTATAAAAAAGCTTTGAAGTTTTCAAATGAAATTGGAGAAAGACATTTTGCATCTAATGTATTGGGAGAACTTGGCGGATTATACTACTATTTGGCAACTGATACAGCTCGAAGTAATAATCCAAATACAAATAAATTAAATAAAAATTTTTATTTGCGCAAGGCTGTAGAAAATCTTGAAGAATGTATAAAAATCCAGAAAGAGATTGGAATGAAACATTCTGAAATGGGTTTTCTTGAATATCTTTTTAATTCATACAAAGAACTTGGGAATTATAAGAAGGCATTTGAGAATTATAATAGATACGTTACATTAAAAGATTCAATTTTTAATTTCGAAAAGTCGAAGAAAATTGCAAATATGGAGGCAAATTTTCGCATTGAAAAGAAAGAAAAAGAAAATAAAATCCTAAACCTTGAAATAGACAAACAGACAGGATACAGGAATTATTTAATTATCATTTCCATACTTATACTTTTGTTGGCTTTAGTTATTTATAACCGATACCTGCACAAAAAGAAAACAAATAAAATACTTGAAGAGAAAAATCAAAAATTGAATGAAGCTAATGAAGTTATCGAGAGAACGTATAAAGAAAAAATCCAGCTTCAGCAAGAGACCTATGAAAAAGAATCCCAAATTATGACGTTAAAAAATGAACTACTGGAAAAAGAATTAGAACAACAACATAAAGAGCTAGCAATGCTTGCAATCAATCTTGTAGATAAAAATGAGTACCTTATCAAATTAAAAGAGCAGGCTGAATCCATAGGGCAGTCTAAGCCTGATGAGGTATATCCGTTTGTCAGGAGTATTATCAGGTCTATAAATTTAAATGTTAAAAGTGAGGAATCATGGAAGATATTTGAGACCCAGTTTAAGGCTATTCATCGTGGGTTTATGGAGTATATAGCATCTCACTACTTTGAATTGACTGTAACGGAACTGAAAGTGTGTGCTTTGCTGAAAATAAATCTTTCTTCTAAGGAAATATCTACTTTGTTGAATCTCAGCACCAGAACGGTCGAGGACCATCGCTTAAATATAAGAAAAAAGCTTGGACTCGATAAAGATGTAATCCTGAACCAGTTTATTGCTACCTTGCAGTATATCAGTTAGAATTTATATCTAAATTATATAGGAATTGATATTGAACAAAATATCATGATAGGTCTTAAACCTACCGTAAACAGCTAATTGAGTAGAGGGAAGGGCACTTAAATACTTAAAGAACTAAAGAGCAACTTTAAGAGAGAGAAAGCAGAAAAAAAGATAATTACCTACTACCGCAGATGAATGATATTAGGTATGATATACCGTGTGTATTATAGACCTGATATAAGTGTCATGGCTATACGTTTATGTTCCCCCCAAGAATAATGTACAATTAGAAAAGACAGGAAAATTCAAATGAAATTTCCAGAAATTATTATATGAAGTTAAAGTACAAAAAGCGTAATCCGGTAACAATTTTTATCTATTAAATATATTACTTATTTTGCAAATTGAATTTTAGCTTAGTAAGTTTAATGTATTTTAGCACTGATGATTCGAAACAAAAGAGCTTATCTAATCTATTATAC
>JBEKWK010000102.1:0-8968 GCA_049513175.1 FCB group bacterium | reverse complement strand
AAATGAAATTTTATGCAAAATATATATTCCTATTGTTATTCTTATGTTCTACCTGGGCAGTCGAATCATATTCTCAAACTATTGACACTTTAGCAATCGCACAAATTTATAACCAGGCATTAATTAGTCCGGACACTTTAACATTTGATTTAAAATTAATCCGCACTTCCGATAAGTGGGACCACTTTGCTAATGCTACTTTCCAAATTAAATATATAGACACAACACAAGTTGATTCAACCAAAATTAATATATTATTTATCCCAAACTCAAGTGATTTGAAAATATTTGTTCCTACAGGTAATAGTCTTCCTGTGACAGAATATTTGGTTACTCCTCGTGTGTTTAAAGGAAGAATAAGTATTACGATAGCAGGACCTGAAGCATATACTTCTGCAATTAGTGTGATGAGAGATTCAGCTATAAAAATAGGAAGTTTTGTAATTGCTACTAATGATGGAAGCATGCTTCCTAAAGGATTGGATTGGATACAGCCATATTATTATTACCAGGCATGTGCATACAAGGTTCCACAAGATACTTTTTTTATTCCCGGTGCATTAATGTACCAAAAAGACGATAACGTTGAAATGAATGACAGTACTGCAAATGTCGTAAAATATGTAACTGAGCGAAATCCTGAACCTCACATGGACTTAAAATATTTCCATGCTGATTATGCAGGACTTAAAAAAGTAAGCTTAACATGGGCAACCGAATCAGAAGCATATAATAAGGGATTTATTTTGAAAAGAGCAGAGAAGCCTTATAATATTCCTGATACTACTAAATGGCAATGGTTTGAATTCGCCCGCTGGAATGGAGGTAAACCTCTGGAAGCCGGTATGAAAGGTGCAGGTACTACATGGACTCCTCATAATTATGGTTATAATTATGACACTGTTAAGTATCGTGGTATAGAATATTGTTACGAATTACTTTACCAGGATTTTGATAATAATGAAATTCATCTTGCGTATGCATGTCTTCAAATTCCAAATGCAGTAATTGTTGCAGCTACTCCTTATCCAAATCCTTTTGCAAGCTCGACAATAATTAAATATCGTGTGGATGATGATGTCTATATGACTACCACAGTTTATGACCTTAAAGGTAAACAGGTAAAAAAATTATATGATAATGATTATATAAAATATGGCGAACATGAAATAACATTTAATGCTTCTGATTTTGCTTCCCAGGGATTATACGACGTGATTTTCCTTGCTTATCCTGTTGACGACCCGTCAGTTGAAATATCCAGGGCAATCGTTAAAATACAGCTAATCAGATAGTATGAAACAATCGTTTTCATAAAACATTATTATAAATGTCTAAAATAAATATTAATATTAAGTTGAAATGAAATGCAGAATAATTCGAACTTAGTGCCGGGAAAAATTATTTTTATCTTCTTATGTTCTTTTTTAATACCAATTTTTTCATACTCATCATTTTCAAATATCAGAATTGTAAATCCATCGCCAACAGATATTTTATTAACCGGTCAGGACCTCAACATCCAGTGGGTCGGCAACTACAATAATGCTCCGGTTAATTTATACTATTCAAAAGACGGTGGTAACAACTGGCTTCTGATTTCAGATTCCATATTAAATAATTTTTATGATTGGAAAATTCCAATTCTTGACACTTTGAGTTTGCAGTTCAAAGTTAAAACCTCCTACCAGGTTCCACCTTACTTGTTATGGGAAATTTCGCAGGCACACCAATCCGAAATCCGTTCAATAATGTTTTCTTCTGATTCGAAATATTTTTTGACCGCAGGTCAGGATTTTTATGTAAAATTATGGGATGTAAATACACAACTTGTAATTGACTCTTTGAATCTTCCCGGAAGAGCAATCTGGAATGCTTCTTTTTCTCATGGCATAGATACTGTTGTTATTGCAGTGGATTCTTCTGCTATAGTTTGGGATAGAAAGGGAATGACGGTTAAAAATTACGGTATGGGAGATTTTAAAAAGCAGACACGATGGTGTGCGGTTAATCCCGTTCAGGATGTATTTGCTGTTGTATCATATGATGGTAATGTTAGACTTTATTCTATTACTTCAGGTAACCCCGTGAGTGTGTTCACAAGTATTGATACATCTGAAGTTTATTCTGTAGCTTTTTCAAAAGATGGAAAGTACCTTGCGTTTGGAGGTTATCCGGGGGATGAATATTTATATGATTGGCAAAATTCTGTTTTATTAAACAGATTTGTTAGTACGAATAGGTCAGGCTCGAGCTTGATTTGGTCCTGTGATATTTCTCCTGACAATCAATTGCTTGCAGCGGGTGGCGTTGATTCTTTGACTCGAGTTTGGAATATTCAATCGGGTTTAGTGCAGGATAGCATGACCGGACATTTCGGTCATAAACGTTCAGTATTGTTTCATCCGAGTGGTAAATATCTCATGACAGGCTCACTTGATGGATTCGTTAAGCAATGGGATTTATCAACCGCACTTGAGGTAACTAATGCAATACCTCATAAAGGAGCTGTTCTTTCTACATCCTATTCAATTACCGGGGACAGTATTCTGACTACAGGCAGGGACAGCACTGTAAAATTGTGGAAGAACTTTGAATATTTTAATTTTTCAGATTCTTTAAAATGTATCGTTAAATATCCTATATCGGTTCTAATACCTGATATGTATTCCAAAGTTGGTAATAGAATAAATATTCCACTTCTTTATCAAAATAGTTTAAGTGTTCCCGGAATACAAAATAAAATTTTCAATGCTGATTGTCAAATTGAATTTCCTTCTGAACTTTTAGATATAAAATCTCAGCTCAACAAAACCAATTCTTTGACTCCTAAAGATACAATCAGCATCAGCTTTCAGAATATTAATCTGACTGACACTTTAATAAATATTTCAGCATTGGTTTTACAAGGAGATATTTCCAGAGATGATATTAAAATTCTAAAATTTCAGTTTGTTAATGATACTAATTATGTCATTCAAAAATTTAATGGCTCTATAAATATTGAAGAATATTGTGTCGGGTCTTCTTCTAAAGCTTTAATATTCACTAATGCCGGTGCATCAGTTTCGATAAATCCTAATCCTGTTACTAATGATGCGAAAGTTCAAATGAATATAATAGAGGATGGCTCTTATAAGATAGAAATATTAGATTTGCATGGGAAAATTAAGACTATTTTCTATGGCAGGAATTTAAAGCATGATTTTTATGAGTTTAATATTAATCTCAATGATTTTGGTAACGGTAATTATTTTATCATTGTAGAAACACCAACTGAAAGGATATATAAATCATTTGTAGTATTTCGTTAAATAAAAATTTATTGTTAATTTGAATTATTTCGAATATGAAATATTGCTTGATAAAATTTTAGACTTGAATAAATGTTTAAATTGAAAATATATATTCTTCTTCTTATTATAATATTAATTTCTGACAAGGACCTATTCTCACAGAAAATGTCAAATGATTTCAGAACAATAAGAGTTCTTTCAAACAAAGACACTCTCGTTGTAAATAGAAAAAATACTGATTTTTGGTTTGGTTTCAGTGGGGGTTTTAATGATAATTGGTTTTTCGGTAAACTGAATTTGCCTCAATTTTTTGACAGACCTTTAGGAGTAGGTAACAATATCTTATTAAATTATGAAAGTGGTTCCGGGACAGGATATTTTTTTGGATTATTTGGTGAATGGACTCCTAAAGGGAGTGATTGGGGAGTGAATTTAAATATAAATCTAATGGATATAAAAAATCAAAGCACACAAACAAATCCTTTGCCTGATTCCCTAAAAACTTATTATTTATTGAAAAACAGGTTTAACTATCTGACATGTTCTCCGTCAGCAAGGTATAATTTCAATTTTTTAAATTTGTACGCATTTGGAGGATTAGATATAGATTTTCTCGCTTCCTTAAAATCCACGTACAGAACAGTATTCCAAAATACAGAGATTATAAACCAGGATTGGGTGTTCTCATTATCTCCTCCTAAAATACGAATTGGGGCGCATTTAGGTATCGGGTATGAATTTATTGTTGCCGATATGTACGACAAAGTCAGAGTTATGTTTACTCCATATCTTTCGGTAAATGGAGGTTCAAATGTTCTCTCTGATTTTGGCTCTTCCCGCAATTCAGTTTTTGTTAAACTTGGAATTAATGTTAAATTTAGTATTGATGAAGTGCAAAGGGATACACTTAAATTTGATTCTACCTATCAGGAACCACTCCAGGCAATAGCATCGGCAATACATGAAAGCGGTGTAAGCTTCCCGGGTTTTTATAGATTTGATTTTTTGCCGGCTATGATGGTTAATCCTATAGAGAAAAATGAGAATGCCGAAGAAGTTGCCGAAGCATCTACAAATGTAGACAATGAAAACAAGGTAGAACCCGGTGATGTTGATGTTCCTGAAACGCAAAATGTGACAACAAAAAAATATATTATTCAAACAGGAGTCGAAAAAACATTTACCTTTCAAACCTCAACTGCGACAACTTTAAACAAGGAAATTAAAGATTATCTTGATGCAGTTGCTGATTTTATGAAATCGAATCCCGGGAAAAACGTACGTATAGTAGGTCATTCCGATGACCAGGGGACTTTTACACAAAATCAGCAAAGGTCTGAAGAACGGGCATTGCAGGTCGTTCAGTATTTGGTTAGTAAAGGTATTCCGAGGTCAAGGCTGTTTGATAGAGGAGACGGTGCAAGAAATCCTAAAGGTGATAACCGTACAGAAGCCGGAAGAAGAAAAAATCGTAGGGTTGAAATCGTAGTAGTTCAACAATAAATTTATTTTTTTTAAATTTGTTATAATTAATTTGGAAGAATATGAACGCAACAAATTTACCTATTTGTGTTATAGAGGATAATAATGGTATCCGTAAATTATTTTGTACACTTCTTAATAAAGGAGGATATCAAACTATAGATTTTTCAGAAGGAAAAACAGCTCTTAAATGGTTGGAAGCAAATCCTGCTCTTGCTGTTTTGATAGATATTCTTTTGCCTGATATAAATGGTACTGATATTTTTAATATTGTAAGTCAATTACCTCACTACACCGGAACTCCGTTTATTGCCGTAACAGGTTTTGCCCAGGCGATGGATAAAGAAAAATATATTGAACTTGGTTTTAAGGGTTATTTATCGAAACCGGTCAATATTGCGACATTTGTTCAACAGATTAAAGATTTGATTTACAATTCTTAAATTAATATTAAACTATGAAATAATTGTTAAAAATATAAAATTTTGAATAATATTTAATACTTTAAATAATTTTTTTATCAAACATCCTTTAAGAATATGGCAAATTACCAGGATACCCAAGCATCTACATACGAATCAATCTTAAAACAGGCAGGTGAATTCAAGAAATTTTCTCATCGTTTATCTAAAACATATCCCGCTTATTTAATCTTGTTAATTATGCTTGTCGTCAGCTTTTTTGTATGGCGTATAGTTGACCAAAAGGTAACAAATGACAAGCAGTCAACTTTTGAAAAAGCTACAGGCTCTGTGTTGTCCCGTCTCGATTTAAAAATTCAAAATAATTACCAGATATTAAGTTCTATGAGGGGATTGTATGATAATATGGTTCAAGTTGTCAGGGATTATTTTACTCTATATGGTTCTGTCCCTGTAAAAACTTATCCTTCTATTACAAGTCTTATGTATGTGCCGAAAATAGAGCAAAGTTACCTTGCAGAACATATCCATTTTACTCAATCTCAGGGACTATATACATATAAAGTTTTTCCTCCCGGCACAAGAGATTATTATTATCCAGCGGCTTTTATTGTGCCTGCTGAAAAAAATCAGCATATATCAGGTTTTGATTTTACAACTAATCCTGTCACGAACCAAACAATAGAAATATCCAGGGATAATCAGAAAATGGTATCTACTCCCTTTTTTAATTTCCGTGGAGATACACTGGAATTTATGTTGATGTCGCCGATTTTTAAAGAGAATAAATTTGATGGTGTTGTTCTTATTGAAATTAATGCAAAACTTTTCTTTGAAGAAGCATTAGGTAAGGGTATTCCAAGTGATACAAGTATATTATTCAGGTGTTTTGATACTGATTTTAATAATAAGGAAAACCAGGTTTATACTTCCAGAAACTATGCAGCTTTTGGTTCAAATTATAAACCGGACTTGCAATCTGTGGTTAAATTCAATATTGCAGATAGAACATTAATTATTAAATTTCAGACTAATCCCGATTTTGGCGGTAAATTTCAGGAAACTTTGCCGATTCTTTCTTTAATCATTTCCCTCGTACTAAGTTTTTCTTTTTTCGGATTTATATTATCAACTACATCCGGGAGGGCGAGAGCTATTGATTTAGCAGAACGGATGACGAGGTCTCAGAGACGAATTGTTGAATCATCCAAAGATATAATCGCTATGCTGGATTTACACGGGATATGGAAATCAATGAACGTTGCATCCATTGGCATTTTTGGGTATCAGCCTGATGAAATGATAGGTAATAAGATTGATTTAATTTTTGAGAATGAATCTGAAATACCTTTATTTTATTCTATGTTTAATCAAGTTACAGGAGAATCAACCGAGAGAGTTGACATCAGGATGAAAACAAAAGATAACAATAGTAAATGGTTAAATTGGAGCTTTACTATATCTCAAAGTGACGCATTAATTTATGCAATTGGAAGAGATGTAACTCTAGAAAAGCTATCTGAAGAGCAAACAAAACTGAAAACAAAACAGATTCAGCTTGCCGAGCAATTCACAAGAGAAGCAAATGATTCCAAAACATATTTTATCACAAGAATAAGCCACCAAATCAGAAATGCTCTTACAGGAATTATGGGGTATCTGCAAATGCTCTCGGCAAAACAGTACAGCAATGATGAAGAGCACGATTCTTACATTGAATTGGCTGAACAAAGTTCAGATGATTTGTTTTCTTATACATCCGATATTCTTGAGGTTGCTCAAAATCAAAATCAAGGTAAAGAACTTTCGAGAGTGTCAATACAGACAGTATTATTGGATGCCGACAAGATAATAAAAGATTCAATTTTGGATATTAAAACTATTAACCTCAATATTCAGGGCAACATTCAAGAAATTTCTGCTATAACCGACAAGACTCTTTTAACTAATACATTAGTAATTATTTTTAAGACTTTCTCTGAAGGTAATGCTATTAACGACTTCCAGATTTCTGCTTCCGAAAGTCCGCTTGAAAAAATTACTGAAATTTCCATTATCTCGAATTCAAACAATTTAGTATCTAAAATGATACAGATTTTTAATGATAACAAATCTCGGATAATTGACATATTAAAAGAAGATGTAGATGATATCTTACAAAATATTGCAATCGTTGAATCAAACTTTAGAATGCTGAACGGAACATTACAGGTTGCAACTTTAGGAGCTGAAGAAGGGAATATTATTCAAATTAGTCTTCCTCTTAAAGAAACTCAATATAATTGATATTAAAATATTTTTATTATTTTTTTAGGAGATTTATATGGATAACAACACACCAACACCCTCACAAATGTACTCATCAACTCCAATGAATCCTTTCCATTTTTTGATTCTTAAAATGAGCAAGGATATGCATTTTCTTGGAATTATAGCAATTATATATGGAATTATGTCTTGTTTGACTATTATAGGCGCTGCTATAGGTATTCCATATATTTTTGCCGGAATGAGATTAAAAGAATCTGCCGAGGCTTTTAAGAATTATGTTAATATTAATGACCAGAATATACTTCAACAAGCTTTAGAAAAGCAAGAAAGGTTTTTCTATATTATGAAGATTTTGACAATAATAGGATTGGTAATTTTAGGACTATATATCATTTTTATTATTGCCATGATTTTTGTAGCTGGGACAACCCTTTTCAATCATATGAAATATTAATTATAACTTGTAGAATGATTTATCATTCTTTTCCGGCTCTTATTGAATTTCAATTTTTTGCCGGTATAAAATTATTATATTTTTAATGCCGTTTCATATTTAAATCAAGAAAAGATTTTTTAAAGGATTAATCAAAGGTAGAAATGTCTGAAGCAGTATTACAACCTAAAAAAGAACGTCTTGTATTCATTGATATAATGCGTGGCTTAGCAGTTATTTGGATGATTGAAACTCATGTTGTAGATATTTGTTTGAATGGTATTTATAAAAACGGTTTTTTTTACGACATACTTAATATATCAAATGGTTTTGTTGCTGTAGCTTTTATCTTTTGTGCAGGTGCCGGGTTTTGGTTGGCATCAATGCGAAAAGGAGATGATTATAAAAAATTCAAACCTTCTCTTTGGGCTTATCTAAGACGTCTTGGTTTCATTTTATTAATCGGGTATTGGCTTCATGTTCCGGCTTTATCCTTACAAAAGGTACTAAGTTTGCAGCCATCTCAATTTATGGTTTTTTATGAATGTGATGTTCTCCATAATATTGTTATTTCATCTCTTATTGCATTATTAGTATTAATGCTTTCTCCTAAATTGAAATATATGCCTTATATTTTTACGGTTCTTGCTCTTACTTTTTTCTTTTTGGCACCATATATCTGGAGTCTCAATCCAATGTCATCTATGCCTTCATTAATTGGAGCATATTTTTCAAAACCTCCAATTTCAAAATTTCCATTGTTTCATTGGAGCGGATATTTTTTTGCAGGAGCAGCTATAACATCATTTTTTATGAATGCAAAAGATAAAAAGAAATTTGCTTTGTGGGGAGCTTTAATCGGTACTGTATTGATGTTCACCCTTTATTATACAAGAGCCTATACTACAGGATATCCCTTTGTAACAAATTGGTGGTATGCTTCACCTGGTCATTCATTTTTTAGGTTAAGCTGTGTTATAGGTGTCTTTTCTATTCTTTATTTATTGGAAAAATTCTTTAAAGAAAATAGAATCGGTGATTTTATGAGACTTTGCGGTCAGGAA
>JBEKWK010000101.1:0-8990 GCA_049513175.1 FCB group bacterium | reverse complement strand
GAGAAATTCTTTCAAATTCCGACCCGGATTCACTTGTGCTAATTGATGAAATAGGCTCCGGTACTGACCCGCAGGAAGGAAGCGCCCTCGCCGCAGGAATTCTCGACACACTTATCGAATTAAAATCTTTTTTCGTTGCAACGACGCACCAATCCTCATTAAAAACTTATGCTCTGAACAAGACTGAAATCGAAAATGATTCGCTTGAGTTCGATACTAAAGCATTAAAGCCAACATATAAATTTTTGCAGGGCATTCCCGGAAACAGTTATGCTTTCGTTCTCGCAAAGAATTTCGGTATCACAGAACTTGTCCTAAACAGAGCAAAAAAATATTTAGGAACAAACCAAAGCCAGCTCGAGGACAGCATTTCACAATTGCAAAAATATAAATCCGAAGCTGAAGAATCAGCAATGATTGCGGAACAGGAAAAAGTAAAATCAGAAAAAATCCGTAAAGATTATGAACAAAGATTGAGTGAAATTAAGCAGAAAAAACAAACAATAATTGCAGATGCGAGGCAGGAAGCACACGACATTGTGCTGAAGGCAAATTCATTAGTGGAAGCCACCATCAAAGAAATTCGCGAGGATAAACGTTCAATTGCAAATATCAAAAAAGATTATGTTGATGCAAAAAAAGTATTAGAAAAAGATATCAGAGAATCTTCAAAAGTTAAAAACCTGCAAGGACAGGAAAAAGCTGAAAAAGTAATGCAGGATTTCAAAGTAGGTGATGATGTTTTTTCAGATGATTCCACAGTGATAGGTACCATACAGGAAATTGATAAAGCCGGCAAAACTGCAATGGTAAATTTCAGAGGATTAAAGTTTAAACTGCCATTGTCTAAATTGAACAAATCCGGGAAAGTGCCTGTCGTTCAGAGTTCCCACGGTGATTATTTTAAATTTGACGGAAAAACTACTTTGGACATCCACGGGAAAAGAGCCGCAGAGGCTTTGCGTGAAGTAGATACATTTGTTTCAAATGCACTTTTAGGCAATCTCCCCTATGTAACTATTGTTCACGGCAGGGGAACCGGCTCACTGAGACAGGCTGTAAATGAATTCCTGGAAAAATATCCCTCCAAATTGAAATGGCGTAAAGGAAACCACCTCGAAGGCGGAGATGGTGTTACTATCATTGAATTTTAGATTTACGATTTTAGATTTTAGATTTATTTAAAATTACTAACAAAAAATAATTATATCTTGGAAACCATTTCGAAGGCGGCGACTGATTTAAGATAATAGAATTTTAAATCTACCTTATGTGGCTGTCTCAAAAGTGTCATTCTGAACGAAACGAAGTGTAGTGAAGAATCCAGTTTTAGAGTTAAGATGTTAGAAATGGATTCTTCGCTCCGCTCAGAATGACTTTCAGTATGTTTTCCTGCTTTTGAAACAATTCAAATTTCTTTTACATCAGATTAATATTTTTAAGTGAAACTCGTATGGTAAATCAAGTAAATTAAGGGTGTGGAAAACTCTTTCTTTACTTAATTATACAAAATTCATAAGTTGCATAACCGCAAAAAATGATTTCTTTTTATTTATAAATTTAGTTCAAAAGGAGGAGTATGAGTCCCGACGAAGTCCTTGCAAAAATCAAAAATGATAAAGTGGAATTTATCAACTTGCAATTTTCGGATATAATGGGTATAACCAAAAGTGTAACAATTCCTATCGGTAAATTTCCCGAGGCTATTGAAAACGGGCTGTGGTTCGACGGTTCATCGGTTGAAGGTTTTACGCGTATTTTCGAAAGCGATATGCTTTTGAGACCTGACTTTAATACCTATGCTATTATCCCATGGCTTTCAACAGGGACTGATAATATTGCGAGAGTGATTTGCGATGTTTTCACACCCGACGGAAAACCCTACCAGAGCGACCCTCGCTATGTTCTCCAAAAAGTTATGAAGGAAGCCACAGATATGGGCTTCGTTTACAACACGGGACCGGAGATGGAATTTTTCCTTTTTAAAAAAGATAACGGGACAATAAAAACTACTTCCGATAAAAAAATTGAGCCTCATGATTTGGGACAATACTTTGATTTGGACATGGATTTGGGCTACATCGTCCGCAAAGAAATGATGCACGCCTTGCAGATGATGAATATAGAAGTCGAGGCGAGCCACCATGAAGTCGCCCCCGGTCAGCATGAAATAGATTTTACTTACGGGAATGCAATTACAAGTGCCGACAGGGTGATGACTTTGAAAGCGACATTGAAAGCAATAGCACGAAAAAGCGGCTTACACGCTACTTTTATGCCGAAACCGCTCCTGGGGGTAAACGGTACAGGCATGCACATACATCAGAGTTTGTTTTCTTTGGATGGAAAAAAGAACATGTTTTTCGATGCAAAAGATAAATATAATCTTTCGGAAACTGCATATCATTTTCTTGCGGGACAGATGAAGCATGTCAGGGAAATGTGCGCTATTTTGAATCCGATAGTCAATTCATTTAAGCGGCTCGTCCCCGGCTACGAAGCGGCTACTTATATTTGCTGGGCTCAGCAGAACCGTTCCGCACTTATTCGCGTTCCTAAATATACTGCCGGAAAAGATAAAGCTGTAAGGCTCGAAATCAGGAATCCCGACGCAACTACAAATCCCTATCTTGCCTTTGCAGTTCTACTGAAAGCGGGGCTTGACGGAATAAAAAATAAATTGCAGGCACCTCCTCCTGTCGAGGAAGACGTCTTTGAATTTGACGAGGCACATCTCGAGAAAAAGCATATTGAAGTTCTCCCCTATTCTTTGTGGGATGCCGTAAAAGAATTGAAAAACAGCAAGCTGATGCACGAGGCTCTCGGTGATGACCTGCACAAAAAATACATACGTGCAAAAGAGCAGGAATGGGACGACTTCAGGATTGCCGTTACCGATTGGGAAATATCTCAATATTTGGAATTATTTTAATTCTGAATTCTGAGTTCTGTATTCTGAATTAATTTAGACTGTCATTCCCGCGAAAGCGGGAATCCATCTTCTAATTTCCTTCTTCTTTCTTCTTTCTTCTATAACCGTCATTCCCGCGAAAGCTGGAATTTACTATATTATTAAATCTTACTTTAAAGCTATACTTATTTACAAGGTAATTAAGAATCTTTTTTCATCTTTTCAAATAAAATTTATTTAATTATTATAAAATTATATCTTAATTTAGAGTATGTATAACTAATGGGATTTATTTATGAAAAATTTCTACAAATTATCCATTCAGATTGCCTTAGCCTTATATCTTATTTTATTATTTACGGGATGTGGTCAAAAAGATAATCCTGTACCTAAAAATCAGGCTGTACCTTCTAATCAATTAGCAAATGCAGGATCAAAAAAATTATATGATTTCAAATCCGCAATTATTACTTATGAAACAGAACTTATGGGGATAACACAGCACCAAGTCTTTTACATAGATGATTATGGTGATAAAGAAGCAAGATATATCACTACCAAAATGGAAATTCTCGGTAAGGCTTCGGAAAATGTAAATGTCGAATTAAATTGCGGCGGTTATAAAATCAATTATTCCCTTTCAAATAAAAAAGGTACTAAAACAAAATCATTCGGCAGTATTGCTGGTCAAGGAAGTGTACCTAATGCAAGCTCTCTTTCCAAAAAATTGATTGACGAATACAAATTGAAAGATTTGGGAGAAAAAGAAATCATTGGAAAAAAATGCAAAGGTTACTCGATGACTATGATGGGAATGAATATTGAATCCTGGGCTTGGGAAAATATCCCTATCCTTTTAATGAGCTATGGAAAAGACGGCAAGCTTATGATGTCTATGAAGGCGACAAATATTGAGGGTGATGTCTCTATCCCCGCAGATAAATTCACTGTTCCTTCAGGTATAGAGTTAAAAGAAAATTGATAAAATAAAATTCAAAATTATTATAATTCTGTATCCGTCAGACATAGGAATTTTTTATTTTACATTATTAAATTAAATGTTAGACATCTAATTCTTTAGGTTACTCTGCACCTGCATAATAATCTATAACGTGTTTCCAAGCAGGCTCCTAAGTTCTGGAAATTATACTGTATCACATGATAATTTCCGTGTGAGGATCTTTGCGTTTTATTTCTTTTCATACCCCTTCAATATTCATGGGGCAGGTTTTTAATCCCCTCTTAATTGAGAAGAAATAAGAAAATACTTTGCGTTACTTTGCGACAAACTCTTAGACCTTTGCGGTTAAATACTTTTTTTCTACTTCTGCCCTGATATAATTGCTAAAGCCCTTATTCAAGCTAAACATTCCATCAGATAAATCTAACAGCATTTATACCATGTTCTATTCTTATTGCCTGATTACTTTTCCAACAACTAAGAACTGATTTAATTCTTAATTTTTAATTTTAAATTCTTAATTATGTGATTAGTAGCTCATTTTATTCAGTTTCACTTTGCCACGGAAAATCCAATATATGCTCAATGTATATGCCAGCACAAACGGCAAGCCGATAATGGCTATGGTGAGCATTATGGACAATGTCTTTTGTGATGATGCGGCATTGTATAAGGTCAGGCTGTATTGGGGATTAGGATGTGAAATTACAATATTGGGAAACAGACCGATTGCAAATAGTGTAAAAAGGGCAGCTATATTAGCTCCGGATGATAAAAACGCAAAAAAGTCCTTCCCCTTGTTTATTTCACGCGGGATATTGGCAATAGCAAGAATGTTTAATAAAGCTACAATGAACAGGACAGGATATTCCTTAAAATGAGTAACCATCTGCGGAAAATAAATCAGAGTTGCCATTGTGGTAGTAACGTAGCAAATCACAAAAAATATAATGCTGTTGTTAATCCAGCCCCTGACTTGATTATGGAGTTCGCCCTCGGTCTTCATTGCGGCATAAATGGAGCCGTGCATCATAAAGAGTGCAGTTGTAGTGATGCCGACTAATACTGTATAAGGATTAAGCAGGGTGAAAAATGTTCCGATGTATTCGCCGTTAACATCAAGTGGAATACCGGTGATTATATTTCCGAGAGCAACTCCCATCAGCAGAGAAATAACGATACTCGAAACGCTGAAGGAAATATCCCAGGACTGCCTCCATTGCCGGCTGTCGCGCTTACTGCGAAATTCGATTGCTACTGCACGGAAAATGAGGACAATGAGCAAAAGCATGAAAGCAGTATAGAAGCCAGAAAAAACAGTAGCATAAACCATGGGAAATGCAGCGAACATAGCACCGCCGCCTGTTACGAGCCAGACTTCGTTGCCGTCCCAAACGGGACCGATTGCGTTGAGCATCAATCGCCTGTCATCGTCGGATTTGACGAGAAGATGTAAGGCACCAACGCCGAGGTCGAAGCCGTCGAGAATAGCGTAGCCGGCAAGCAGAACGCCTACGAGTATGAACCAAGTTATGTTTAGAGTCATTTATTCACCTAATTTTAAATTCTATAATGATTCGATTTTTAGAAAAATAATTTACGATTTTAGATTCTAGATTTTAGATTAAAAAAATTTTAAAATCAGTTATTTGTTAATATGGTTTTTCGCTCGGTATATTCGGATTCAAGGGTTTCAGGCTCTTCAAGACCATGTTTGATTTTCCTGTCCAAAAGAAAGATATACAGGACAAACAATAAAAGGTAAACCAAGCCGAATAAAATTATTGAGAATAGCACTTGTCCCGAAGAAACAGATTTGGAGATAGCATCCGATGTTCTCAATAGCCCGTAAACTATCCAGGGCTGGCGACCGACTTCGGCAGAAGCCCAACCAAGCTGGTTTCCTATTTGGGGCAATAAAACTGAGAAGGCTAAAATATAAAGGAACCATCGGGCTTTGAAAAGACGTTTGCTCCACCACAAGAAAAGCCCGATGAGACTTATAAGGATTAATAGGATGCCGATGGCAACCATAATATGGTAAGTCTGGAAAACGAAATTAACAGGCGGTCTGTCCTGCGGAGCAAAGGCTTTTAGCCCTGTTACAGGTTTTGACGAATTGCCATGAACAAGGAAGCTGAGGAATCCGGGAATGGCGAGCCCTTTCACTTCCTGCTCTCGGTCATTCACCCAGCCGAATAGGTACATGGAAGCAACGGCGGATGAATCATAATGGGCTTCGAATGCGGCGAGCTTTGCAGGCTGCATTCTACTGACTTCCTGGGCGGATTTATGACCTGTGGATAGTTGGAATAGAGAAGCAATTATGGCTACAACGAGAGCAATCTTAATGGAGGACTTCGCAAATTCGATATGCCTGTTTTTAAGTAGATAATAGCTACTCACAGAGATAACGAGAAATGCTCCCGCAAGCCATGCACCTGAGAGAACATGAGATAGTCTTTGAATAGTTGATGGATTAAACACAAGGTCCCAGAAATCAGTAATCTCAGCTCGTGCTAAAGCACCGGTTCCGACGATATGAAATCCCGCCGGTGTCTGCTGCCAGGAGTTTGCAACAACTATCCAGACAGCACTGAGCATGGAACCAAAAGAAACCATGATGGTAGCTATGAAATGAGTACGCGGCTTTACTTTCTCCCAGCCAAAGACGAGAATTGCAAGAAAGCCGGATTCAAGGAAAAAGGCGAATATACCTTCTGCCGCTAATGCACTACCGAACACATCACCAACAAAACGGGAATAGGTCGCCCAATTTGTTCCGAATTCAAATTCCATAACGATGCCTGTTGCCACTCCAATCGCAAATACAAGGGCAAATATCTTAACCCAGAATTTAGTCATTTCCTCGTAGTGTTTCTTCCTTGTTTTCATATACATTCCCTCCATGATTACCATGATTACACCAAGCCCGATACTTAATGGCGGGAAGATATAATGAAAGCCGATAGTAAAAGCGAATTGTATGCGGGATAAGATTTCTGCATGTTCCATAATGAATGCCTTTTATGAATTAGGATACTTATAAATTTCTTATTTTTCTAAAATAAGAGTAACGTAAAATTAAGGAATATTATTCCAAAAACAAATAATGAAAAGCAATCTTAATTAAATATTATAAATGGAGCATAATACATTAGATGGTTTATTATTACGTTATTGTTATTCAAAATTTAATAAAGTGATTATGAAAAAATATATTGTTATAATATTGATAATCCTATCTTTTGAAGTTTATGCAAAAGAAAAGGATGGTTCAAAGCTAGTAAAAATAACCATATCCAGATATGAAGAAAGCAAAGAATTCACATGGCTTATTTTTACTATTATTCCTGATAAAGGATATCATACTTATTGGCTCAATCCGGGTGATGCAGGATTACCTACAAAAATAGAATTCGATTCCTCAACAATTAATTTTTCTATTTTTGATACATTATGGCAAATACCTGAAAAAATACGTGAATCGGAATTTGCCAGTTTTGGTTATACAAAGAACCATATAGTTGTTTTCAAAATCAAAAAAAAGACAGATATTACTACAGATAATTTTGACATTAATGTAAAGATAAGTTGGCTTGTTTGCAAAGAAATTTGCATACCCGGTTCAAAACAAATTACAATAAATTACAATAAAATCAGAAAAATATCAAAAAAAGAGTTTGCTTCATTTAAAAGCATTTTACCATTAGATTTACCTCCTTATATTAAAATTAAATCAATTAGAAACGGAGAAAAAATTGACCTTTTCATCGAAAACAACCCCATGCTCAATAATAAAATAAATGATATGACATTTTATCCTTATGATGAGGGTTATCTTAATAATGGAGAAAAGCAAGAAATGACAAAGGATGGGAAAAAAATAATTCTCCATTTAACTCTAGATAATTTAAGAAATATAGAACCAAAAAATATAAGAGGAATATTAGTTTCTTCAAGTCCTATAATAAAAGATATGCCAAATAAGTCAATAGAAATAAATTCTGAAATTTTTCAAAATAAATAGGTTTTAATATGAATAAATTAATCATGGTTTTAATATTTTTTTTACTAATTATTACTGGCAGTAAATTATCCGCTCTTTCATCAGCAGAGATAGATAAAGCTGCGCCGGAGTTTGCTTTGACCGACAGCTATAGTAAAACATATAAATTATCAGATTACAAAGGAAAATTTGTAGTTTTGGAATGGGTGAATTTTCATTGTCCTTTTGTAAAAAAACATTATAAATCAGGCAACATGCAAAACCTTCAAAAAGAATATACAGCAAAAGGGGTAGTATGGCTTTCAATCTGCTCATCGGCTCCGGGTAAAGAGGGAAACTTTTCTACCGACCAAATTAATCAGCAACTTAAAGAATATAATGCGAGTCAGACAGCTTATCTTATTGATGAAGACGGAACTGTCGGAAAAATGTATGGAGCCAAAACAACACCGGATATGTATATAATCAATAAGGAAGGTATACTTATTTATACAGGTGCTATAGACGATATTCGTTCAACTGATGTGGATGATATACCTAAAGCTAAAAATTTTGTTAAAGAAGCTCTCGATAATGCTCTAAATGGAAACCCAATTGTAACTAAAATTACAAAATCTTATGGCTGCTCAGTAAAATATAATCAAAATTGATAAATCAATCAGTGCATTCAATAATTTAAAAACAGCTTTCATCAAAATAATCGAAAGCTGTTGTTTTATTTTATTGATTCTTTATTTTAAATTTTGTAAATTTGATTATATTATTTCAATAATGATATACCTAGTAAAATAGAAATTCCTTATTTCAAATTGAAATTATATACTTTCTTTTAGATGTTCAAGTTTAATTTAGGAGGTACACTTAATGAAAACATTTCTTTCAAAAATCGTTAAAACCGAAAATTATAATTTTACAATTATTATTAGATTAATGATAGGCTTGGTTTTCCTTTCTGAAGGCATTCAAAAATTTTTATTTCCTGATGCTCTGGGAGTAGGAAGATTTATACACATAGGTATTCCCTATCCTCATTTTTTTGCACCTTTTACAGGTTTTTATGAGATACTATGCGGCTTACTTGTTATAGTAGGTCTTTACATAAGAATATC
>JBEKWK010000100.1:0-9035 GCA_049513175.1 FCB group bacterium | reverse complement strand
AATTATATTTATTTTATTTTCCAAAATTATTGACATTACCTGATTGCCGTATATATCGAATATTATAGCTGCTGTATTTATTTGATTAGAACCTTGCAAATCAACGGAGAGCTTTTTATCAATAAATTCAAAACCCGGTTCGACTATAATGATGTCACTATGTTTGAAATTTTCGGCAATTGCATAAAAAGGCTTATTACGGTTTTGCATTTTTTGTGCCAAAAATAATGATGGTGTACCGTTGACGACACTGCCTTCGGTTAGAATACGGTCTGCTCCAATTATTGCACAATCAATGTTATTTATTATTTTTTCCGCATCCTTAATAAGGATATAATCTGCATCAATTTTGTTATGAAGACATTTGTCATAAAGCTGCTTTCCATAATCAATTTTATTAAAAACAGATTCAATAATATAAACTTTTAATTCATTACCGGAAACTGCCACACTCTCGAATAATTTTAAAATTGTACTACTGAAGGTACAGGTAATTATTTTAGTATAATTATTTTCTTTTAAAATTTGTATTGTATTATTAATACATTTTTCGGTCGAAGTATCCATTTCTTTTAAGATTTTAAAAGCTTTAACAGGGAAGTCCTGAATATTATCTAATAAACCGATTTCATAAATACAGGTCTGCAATATATTTTGTAAGGCAGCCATGGATGGTTTTGCATTTTTTAATTGCTTTGCAAAGTCAATTAATTCATTTTTGTTTATTTCTGTACCATGAGACATTACAGTATTTTTTAGTATATATACTGCATTACGGGCAATTGTGGCACTTCCGCTGCGAAAATCATTTTGAATGCTTTCGACTTGTTTTTTAAAATATTCAGGTGTCGGTTTCATAAGAAATTTTAAATAAATAAAAATTCATTATGCAAATTTATAAAAAATTTAAGTCATTGAAAACTATAATTCTTTTAAAATTCTTTGCTATGATTTTTTTTATTCATAATTTTGTAATCCTGTTTTTTTTTATTTGTTAATTAAGTAACAGGAATAGGTTTTATAAATTATTTAATTTTTTAATTCATATAAATTTCAATCTGCAATTTAAGGAGATATTCCATGTATGGAAAAATGAAAGAATTTTTAACCACAGAGCTTCAATCCCTCCACGACCAGAAATTATTCAAACATGAAAGGATAATCGAAAGCCCGCAGGGAGCCGAAATTATGGTAAAAGGTAAAAAAGTTTTGAACTTCTGCTCTAACAATTATCTTGGTCTATCTTCACATCCCGATTTGATTAAAGCAGCGCATGAAGCTATTGATTCACGCGGATATGGTTTATCCTCAGTGCGTTTTATCTGTGGAACTCAAGATATTCACAAGACTCTGGAACAAAAATTATCGGATTTCCTGGGGACTGATGATACTATTCTGTTTTCCTCATGCTTTGATGCTAACGCTGCGGTATTTGAGCCTATTTTAAACAAACATGACGCAATTATCACTGATGCTCTTAACCATGCTTCCATAATTGACGGTATTAAGCTCTGTAAAGCTCAAAGATGGATATACAGCCATGGCAACATGAGCGACTCAGTTGGTCTTGACCCTTCTACAGGGAAAAAATTATTAGGTTTGGAAAGATGCCTGAAAGAAGCTAATGCAGAAGGCTGCAGATTTAAACTCATCGCTACGGATGGTGCTTTTTCTATGGATGGCGATATCGCAAAATTGAACGAAATTGTTGCTCTTGCTGAAAAATATGATGCTATGGTCATGCTCGACGACAGCCATGCTACCGGCTTTCTGGGTAAAAACGGACGCGGTACACATGAATATCATAATGTAATGGGTAAAATTGATATTATCACAACGACATTTGGCAAAGCTCTCGGCGGTGCATCTGGCGGCTGTATTTCAGGCCGGCAGGAAATTATTGACTGGATGAGAAATAAAGCAAGACCATATTTATTCTCAAATACTATTCCTCCACCGGTTGTCGGGGCTACAATAAAAGCAATTGACCTTTTGACTTCTTCAACTTATTTACGGGATAAGTTAGAAACAAATACCAGGAAATTTCGTTCAGAGATGACTGCTGCCGGTTTTCATATAATTCCCGGTGAGCATCCAATTGTTCCGATTATGTTCGGTCAATATCCTAACTGCTCCCAATTGGCAGTTGATTTTGCAGACAAGATGCTCGAAGAAGATATTTACGTCATAGCATTTTCTTTCCCTGTTGTTCCCATCGGGATGGACAGAATCAGGGTTCAATTATCTGCAGGGCATAGTCCCGAGCAGGTTGATAAGGCTATTTCAGCATTCAAAAAAGTTATGAAAGAACTCTCAATTGAGTATAATTTTAATTTTAGTTAAAATATAATTTTTTTATATACAAAATGATACACGGAATAGGCACTGATAATATCGAAGTCAGACGCATTAAGGATATAATGGAAAAGGATAATGGGTTCCTTACCGAAATATTTACTGAAAGCGAAATAGCTTATTGCAAAAAAATGAATCATCAGGAAGAACACTATGCAGCAAGGTTTTCTGCTAAAGAAGCATTTATGAAAGCCCTTGGAACAGGATGGCGTTTTGGAATCCGTTTTGCAGATATAGATGTCTTTCACGACGAATTAGGAAAACCGCAAATCAAGCTTTCAGGCAAAGCAGAAGAAATGGTAAAAAAGGAAGGTATTTCATCTATGCATGTTTCCTTATCACATACAAAATCAATGGCAACAGCATTCGTTATTCTTGAAAAAAATTCAGTTGAACATTTAAAAGCAACAATATATAATCAACAATTAATAACAATTTAACAACTTAAATTTAATTGCCTATGACAAACATTGGAACATACGACGAAAGAGTTAAAAACTTTGATTGGAACATCGCAGAAAAAGAATTAGATTACAAATCCGGTAATGTCATAAATATCGGATGGTACTGTTCTGACCGTATCTGCCAGATGGGAAAAGGGGAAAAAATGGGATTGATTTGGGAAGGGTCAACAGGTATCGAAAAAAAATATACTTATAATGATATCCGCCTTGTTACAAATACAATCGGTCAATTTCTCAGAGACCTCGGGATAAAACCTGAGGATAGAGTATGTCTTTTCATGGATAAGATTCCCGAATTATATCTCGGATTCCTTGGTATCCTGAAAACCGGGGCAATTGCCCAGCCTTTATTTTCGGCATTTGGCGACGAATCACTTTTTATCCGCCTTGAGAATGCACAGACGCGGGCTATTATTACACAGAAAAAACATGCTCCCAAAGTCAGAAAATTACTTGATAAAATGCCTTGGCTGGAATTTCTGATTATTGTTGACCAGGACCCTGGAAAACCTTTACAGCAAAGAGAAGTGGCATTAGATATCGAAAAAATGCCTAAGGTAGATAAATTTGATATATATCCGACTTATGCCGAATCTCCATCAGTGCTTCATTATACATCAGGAACCACAGGACAGCCAAAAGGTGTGAAGCATGTTCATTATTCACTCATCTCCCAATACCTGTCAGCTAAATGGGTGCTTGATTTAAAAGATGAAGATATCTATTGGTGTACGGCTGATCCCGGCTGGGTAACGGGAACCTCATACGGTATTATAGGCGCATTCAGCAATGGTGTAACTCAATGTGTTCTGGATGCAGGTTTTTCGGCTGAAAACTGGTACCGCTTTATTGAAAAGCATAAAATCTCTATGTGGTATTCCGCACCTACTGCAATACGTTCATTGATGAAAGCCGGTGATGAGATTATAAAGAAATTTGACCTTTCCAGTCTCCGCCATCTTGCTTCCGTTGGAGAACCATTAAATTCGGAAGCTGTAATCTGGTCAGAGAAAGTTTTCGGAAAGCCTTTCTTAGATACATACTGGCAAACAGAAACGGGCTCTATCATGATTACTAATTTTCCCGGAATGAAAATAAAGCCTGGTTCAATGGGAAAACCTTTCCCGGGAATTACCGCAACTGTAGTTGACCAGGATACATTTGAACCTTTTGGAGAACCGGGGAAAATAGGTCTGATTGCCCTTAAGCCCGGCTGGCCCTCGATGATGAGGATGTATTGGAACAATGAAGAGACTTATAAGAAAAAATTTAAAAATGGCTGGTATCTTCCGGGTGACAGGTCAAGTATTGACAAGGAAGGTTATTTCTGGTTTGTGGGACGTGATGACGATGTGATTAATACGGGTGGTCACCTTGTAGGTCCTTTTGAAGTTGAATCAGCTTTACTTGAACATCCCGCAGTTGCCGAATCTGCAGTAGTCTCAAAACCTGACTTCGTCAACATGGAAGTGGTAAAAGCTTTTGTTACACTGAAACCCGGGTATGTTGCCAGCAAAGACCTCGACCTTGAAATTATGAATTTTGTAAGAAAAAAACTTTCACCCTTGGCTATGCCCCAGGAGATTGAATTTACCGATTCGTTACCAAAAACACGCAGCGGAAAAATTATGCGGCGTATTCTCCATGCTAAGGAATGGGGATTAGATGTAGGAGATATTTCATCATTAGAGAACGATTAACCGCACTTAATTTCTTTCCCTTCGTAAGAAGGCAATTTGAGTTGAAGTGCTAAGTATATAATTAAATAAATATTAAATTTTTTATAACCCCAAAATCAGAGAAAATATTATGGAAGACATGAAAGAAATAGTTAAAGAATATGTCATCAAAGAATACGTAGAAGATGACACGGAAGTAACCTATGATACCCCTCTCATTTCAGGCGGTATTGTAGATTCATTCTCAATGGTATCACTCAAAAGATTCCTTGAAAACAAATACAATATTTCCATCCCTGATGATAAAGCGACACCGAATGCTTTTGATTCTGTCAACAAAATTTGTGAACTTGTAAATGAATTTCTTAAATAAGGGAGGAAATAATGGCTTATACTGAAAAAACTCGTGGAATGTATACGGACATTCTGACCGGGATTAAAGATGCCGGCATTTTCAAGCAGGAACGTTTCATTCACTCTGCACAGGCAGCGGATATTGAAGTTGAATTCCCAACAGGTGCTCCGGTCAAGAAAGTTATAAATATTTGTGCTAATAACTACCTTGGGATGTCAAGTCATCCTGAAGTGGTAAAAGCAGCCCATGCCGGGCTCGATTCCCATGGTTATGGTATGTCTTCCGTTCGTTTTATTTGCGGCACACAGGATATTCATCGGACACTTGAAGAGATGGTTACTAAATTCCTCGGGACTGAAGCTACCATTCTTTTCCCGTCTTGTATGGATGCCAATGCAGGTGTATTTGAAGCAGTTCTTACTAAAGAAGATGTTATGATATCCGACCGTTTAGTTCATGCTTCAATCATTGATGGAATAAGGCTTTGCAGTGCAATGCATGATACCTTTAAACATTCCGATATGGCACACCTCGAAGAGAAATTACAGCTTCACAGTGATAAAAGACTGAAAATGGTTATAACAGACGGTGTATTCTCAATGGATGGCGATATTGCCAAATTAGATAAAATGGCTGAGCTTTGTGAGAAATATGATGCACTTCTGATGGTTGACGATTCCCACTCAAGCGGATTTATAGGAAAAACAGGAAGGGGAACCCATGAACATTGCGGCGTGGTGGGCAAGATGGATATTATTACCACTACATTCGGAAAAGGTTTAGGGGGTGCGTCCGGCGGATGTGTTTCCGGTCGTAAGGAATTAGTTGAGATGTGCCGTCAGAAAGCGCGCCCATACTTATTCTCAAATACCATTGCACCACCGGTAGTTGCCGGCGTCATAAAGGTTCTTGAAATACTCTCTGCATCTACTGACCGTCGTGATAAGTTAGAAAAAAACACTGAATTCTGGCGTAAAGGGCTGACTGATGCTGGTTTTATTTTAAAAGAAGGTAACACACCCATAGTTCCGGTTATGCTGTTTAATGCGAAACTCTCCCAGGATGTTTCAAAAGACCTCTATGACGAAGGTATTTATGCTATAGGTTTCTTCTTCCCGGTTGTACCTCAGGGTGCCGCTCGTATCCGCACCCAGATATCTGCCGGACATGAAATTCATCATCTTGAAAAAGCTCTCGATGCATTCAGGAAAGTTGGCAAGAAATACAATATTCTTGGTAAGACAAAACAGGAAATTATTGAAATGTACGGAATGTAGTAATTATATTGAGAAAGGCTGTCGAACAAGGGCAGCCTTTTTTTCTTTATTTTTGAACTATATCATTTATACTAAATAGAAATTAAGGGAAATTAAATGTCATCAGAAATTAAAAATATTTTAGTTACGGGGGCGCTCGGACAGATTGGCTCCGAGCTAACAATGGAATTAAGGAATAAATACGGGAATGAAAATGTGATAGCCACCGACCTCAGATATTGCGATTGTGGCAGAATTAAGGATACCGGTCCGTTTCACGAGTTAAATGTTCTGGATATTAACTCGATTGAAGCATTAATCAGGGAATATAAGATTGATACGATTTTCCATTTAGCTGCTCTTCTTTCCGGTGTGGGTGAAAAAAATCCTACAATTTGCTGGAATGTAAACATGAATGGCACAATGAATGTTTTAAATGTTGCAGTTCAAAATAAACTGAAGCGTATTTTTATACCAAGCTCAATAGCAGTTTGGGGACCGGATACTCCGGCAATTGCACCGCAGGAAACTGCATTAAAGCCTACTACAATGTATGGCGTAACAAAAGTTGCAGGTGAAGTATTGGCGGATTATTATGTATTGAAATATGGCTTGGACTGCCGCGGTTTGCGTTATCCCGGAATTATCTCTGCGGAAACTTTTCCCGGCGGCGGTACTACCGATTATGCCGTTGCTATTTATTATGAAGCAGTGAAGAAAAAGCATTATACCTGCTTCGTGAAAGAAGACACAAAGCTGCCTATGATGTATATGCCGGATTGCCTTAAAGCTACGATGGATATTATGGAAGCACCGTTTGAGAAGCTGAAGCATCATAGCGATTTCAATGTCGGCTCTATGAGTTTTGATGTTACAACATTGGCAAATTCAATTAAGAAATACATGCCTGACTTTACGATTGATTATGCACCTGACTTCAGGCAGGCAATCGCAGATTCCTGGCCCGATGGTGTGGACGACACAGCCGCCCGTAATGAATGGGGCTGGGCTCCTTCCTTTGATTTGGATGCAATGACAAAAGACATGCTGGAAAAATTAACAGATAAACATAAACAGGGATTGATATAAAAATAAAGATTTAATAAAAAAAGAACCCATCTTATTTAGATGGGTTTTTTATTTAAGGATTCTGTTTCTATTATACTTATTTTGAATATTTAATCAAAGCCTAACCATGATTTAATTGATTTTTCCAATAATATAACATCATTCCCTTTGAGTTTACCAACTTTTTGAATCACTAATTTTTCTTCTATAGTAAATATTCCTCGTTTAACAGCAGATTGAATATTTAATCCCGATTCTTTCCACTTTGACAGTATAAATTCACCAGGAAGCAAATTATCTATTTTACTTGTTAAAGGGACTATTATTAAATCATTTGAAGGGTATGGACTGTTTATAACAATGGCAGGTCTTACTTTCTGAGATGTTAGGTCAGAAAATGGATATTTTATAAGAACAATTTCATTTTTTAAGTAATTGTTCATATACATCATCTTCTTTATTGTTCCAAATATTATCGAGGGATTTTTCGGATGCTTTTTTGAAAAAATCATCCGACGGTTTTTCGATAATAGTTACAAGAATTTCAGAACCTTCGGGGATTTTTATTTCCTTTGGAAGCATAATTTTCCCATTTTTATAATAAGCTTGATGAGATACTAACATAATTTTTTCCTTTATTTATTATTTGCTTTTGTAACGTAATCCATACTTCTTTATTGTTCAAAATGTACTTATCTTTACTCTGTTTTTAATAATCGAAAAATAAATATATATGTAAAAAAAACTGTTTTCAAACCTCTAATTTTCAGATGAAAATTCACAATTAAGTTTGCTCAAGCTGGTTTACTTTTTCAACCCAGGTGCTGTCCGGTAGTTGTTTTGACCACATGAAATTCTCAATAATAATTTATTTAAACTTATTTTAATTGAAATACTTTTGTATTCTTTTTTTTGAATTTTTTTTAAAATCCCGCTTTTAGCCCATCAAATTGTTCAATTTCAATGCCCAAAATAGAGACCCAGCATGCCATATCTCATCGTTTTTCATTTAAAGTAATCTTCTAAATATTTCAATATCTTTCATATCTTCAAATATTCCATTTTTAAATCTGAAAGAACGTATATCAAGATTTTTAAATTCTTGTATTGACATAGTTGCTGCTTTGTTAGGTGCAAAAATAAATAAAAAGTTATTGTCAATACCTTTAAGTTGATCTTGATTATATTCATTCAATAAATTGACTTTGATCTTTTCTATACTATTATTTTTAGTCCTATTTCCTGTCCAAAAATAACTTATGAGTACTTTATAAATAGCTCTAGCATTTAAAAGTTTAGGAAGTTCATCTTTTCTCCAATTATGAGCATAATTTTCAAACTCAATTACAAATTCAATATCATAATCTCCATTAATATTTTTTTCCCCAAAGCATGTATCATACCGTTTGTGCTGAGGATGAATCTTAATTTCATCCTCAAGATAAAATAATCTTCTCCCAATTTGATTCATAATTTTCTCTAAAACCTTTGTCCAAGTCGTAGGGTTATTGTATGTATCAATCCAATTTTTATCATCCTTTAATTTTGAGTGAAGTTCTTTTGCAAATGCTTCCCAAAATATCTCTAAGCCCATTTAAAACCTTAATTTAAAATTATATATTCATTTCAGCATTACAATCCATAAAATCAAAATGGTTTAAATTTACAAAATATAAAATTTAACAAATGCAATTTATTTTTCGTATCTTTTGTCAAATAGTTTTCATTATTTTAAAAAATGAATAAATAATTAGAAATATAATAGCATGCCCATACTACAAAATTTCAAATTATATAGTAGTAATTTCTATTCTTTTTCTTTTATAATATTTTTGCAAAATATTATCGTTTTTGGCAT
>JBEKWK010000099.1:0-9082 GCA_049513175.1 FCB group bacterium | reverse complement strand
CGTTTTTCAATGCCATCTGCATAATTTTAACGATTTTCTTCCCGTGCTCTTCTGCAAGACTGCCGCCCAGAACGGTAAAATCCTGCGAAAAGATGAAAACCTTCTGCTCATCAATAGTTCCATAGCCGGTTACGACACCGTCGCCAAGGAACACCTGCTTTGCCAGACCGAATTGGTCGGAATGGTGGTGTACCAAAGCGTCAAGCTCACGGAAACTGCCTTTATCGAGCAGCAAATCAATTCTTTCGCGGGCAGTCAGTTTGCCTTTTGCATGCTGGTCGTCAATGCGTTTTTTACCGCCGGCTTGCAGGGCTTTTTCCTGAAGCTCGTACATTTTCTTGATTTTTTTATCGAGGATTTCTTTGTTCGTGTCCATAATCTTCTTTTAAATTAAAAATTAAGAATTAAAAATTAAGAATTTAAAAACTAAACTATTATTTGCAATATTTTTCTATGAAGTTATTAATATCTTTAAATCCTAAGTCAATTGCTTTTTTCCAATCCAAACATGCACTTTTTATATCATTTAAAATTGCTTTTACAATCCCCCTATTATAATATGCCTTAGCAAAACTTGGATTAATTACTATCGCATTATTGTAATCGGCTATAGCTTCTTTCATATTACCTAAATCCTGTTGTACAATTCCACGATTATAGTATGCTGATATAAATTCTGGATTAATATCAGTTGCTTTGTTGAAATCGGCGATAGCTGCTTGCTTTTCACCTAATTCATATTTCGTTACACCTCTATTGTAGTATGCATCAGCATATTTTGGATTGTATTCCACTGCTTTATCGAAATCAGCAATAGCACCTTGTCTGTCACCTAAATTCTTTTTTGCAACTCCACGATTATAATATGCTGGAAAGTACTCAGGATTTATACCAATTGCATTATCGAAATCGGCAATAGCTGCTTGATTATTTCCTAAGTTACCTTTCGCATTTCCCCGATCGTTGTATGCCTCAAAATAATTCGGGTTAATCTCTATAGCTTTGTTATAATCAGCAATAGCTCCTTGATAATCTTTATTTTCAGATTTAATTTTCCCTTGTTCATAATATATAAATTCTGATTGCGCATGAATGGTATCGCAAGACAAAAAGTAAACGAGAATTGCCAATAGGATAATTATTTTTTTCATTTTATTTGCAATATTTTTCTATATTATTATTTGCATCTTTATATCCTAATTCAAGGGCTATTTGCCAGTCCATACAAGCTCCCTGCTTATCCCCTGAGTCCTTTTTCACATTTCCCCGATTATTATAAACTACAGCATCATTCGGGTTAATTTCGAGTGCTTTGTCATAATCGGCGATAGCTCCCTGTTTGTTCCCCATATCAGCTCTTAAATTACCCCGGCTGATATAGGCATCGGCATACTTTGCATTGACTTCGATTGCTTTATTATAATCATCAAGAGACTCCTGATTTTTACCTAAAGCTTTTTTCATGTTTCCCCTGTTATTATATGCAACGGAATATTTAGGATTGAGTTCAATGGCTTTTGTGTAATCGGCAACAGCACTCTTATCACCCAAATCATATTTGACAACACCACGGTTATTATATGCCTCTGCATCCTTCGGATTAATCTCGATAGCTTTGTTGTAATCGGCAATGGCAGCCTTTTTATCACCTAAAGCATATTTCAAAAGCCCGCGATTATAGTATGCCTTTTCATGCTGAGGATTAAGTGCAATTGTTTTGTCGAAATCGGCAATAGCACTCTGTATATCACCAAAATCTTTTTTCACGGTACCGCGATTATAATATGCACTTGTATAATCGGGATTCAGCTCTATTGCTATGTCCCAATCGGCAATAGCTCCCTGCTTATTGCCAAAATCAGATTTCGCATTACCACGGCTGAAATAAGCTTCGGCATACGTGGGATTTAACTGGATGACTTTATCGAAATCGGCAATAGCACCTTGTTTAAAGCCTAATTCGCTTTTGATACTCCCGAGGTTATAATATGCCGCCGCATAATTTGGATTAAGCTCGATAGCCTTGCTGTAATCATAAATTGCATCCTGCTTTTCGCCCAGATAATACTTTGCAGTACCCCTGTAAAAGTACGCCTCTGCATTCGCAGTGTCAATTTGAATCGCATTATCATATTCAGTGATAGCTCCCTTGTAATCTTTTAATTTTAATTTTGCATTACCATTTTCAATGTACTCTCCGGCTGTCTGAGCAAGAAGAATGCCCCAAGACAAAAAGAAGATAGTTAACAGTATAATTGTTCTTTTCATAATTACATTCTTTATTTATTTAAAATATGTTTATTTTCATTTTATTTGCAATATTTTTCTATTAAATCCAAAGCATCCTTATATCCTAAATCACTGGCTTTTCTCCAATCTAAGCAGGCACTCTGAATATTATTTAAATTAGCTTCCGCAATACCACGATTATAATATGCATTTCCAAATTTCGGATTAATCTCTATTGCTTTGCTATAATCGGTAATAGCTTCCTTAAAATAAGATAAATCATTTTTTGCAGCACCACGATTACAGTATGCTTCTGAATTATTTGGAATAAACTCTATCGCTTTATTATAATCGGCAATAGCACCCTGTTTATCACCTAATTCATATTTCGTATATCCTCGATTATAATAAGCATCACCATATTTAGGGTTTATCTCAATTGCTTTGCTGTAATCAGAAATAGCTCCTTGTATATCGCCTAAATAGCCTTTCGCATTTCCCCGACCTACGTATGATTGATTATATTTCGGATTAATCTCTATTGCCTTGTTATAATCAGTAATAGCACCCTGCTTATCGCCTAAATCATATTTCGCAATTCCCATATTGTAATATGCCTTATCAAAATTTGGATTAATTTCTAAGGCTTTATTGAAATCGGCAATGGCACCTTGTTTATCTTCTAAAAGCATTTTCGTAATACCGCGATTACAGTATGCCTCAATATAATGAGAATTATATTCTATTGCTTCATTATAATCTGCAATTGCTCCATTAAAATCTCCTACTTTTTTTTTCACAATACCGCGATTGTAGTATATAGATGCTAACTTTGGATTTAGTTCTATTGCTTTATTTAAATCTTCAATCGCACCATTCAAATCATTTAAATTAGATTTATTATTCGCCCGATTACAATAAGCTTCCGCATACAACGGATTAATATCAATAGCTTTGTTAAAATCAGCAATCGCACCCTGAATATCACCTAAATCTGATTTTAGATTTCCCCGATTGTTATATGCTTCAAAATATAAAGGATTAATTTCTAATGCTTTGCTATAATCTGTAATAGCACTTTCTTTATCATTTAAATTAATTTTTGCAGTTCCCCTATAATAGTATGCATCCGCATATTGTGGATTTAATTCTATCGCCTTGTTGAAATCTGTAATAGCTTCTTTATTTGAATCTACTTTTAATTTCGAAATTCCCCTTTTATAATATGCTTCGGCAAACATGGGATTCAATTCTATTGCTTTGTTATAATCATTAATAGCCCCTTGATAATCTTTAGCTTCATATTTAGTATTTCCAAGGTTAAAATATATTTCCGCTGACTGAGCATGAAGAATAATTAAAGACAAAAAGAAATATAAAATTACTAATAGAATTATGTTTTTTTTCATTTTTTAACCTTTAATTTATTTAATTTTTAGTTTAAAAGTAATAAATATATTCTCAATAAAAATTATCTATTTTTTGATATATTAAAATATCTGTACCTTTCATATATTAGTAAATCACTTTTCCTCTAACATTATTTCCCCTATGATATGTGTCCCAACATCAGGATCAAAAGGCTTTTCCTTTTTGAATTTTTTCTTTGCGATTATATTACTTATGTGTTTGCCAACGAAACAAAAAACAATAACAATAACAAATGCTGCGATAATTCGAATTGGATACTTAAGTGTTGAAATACAATCTAATTTTAGTTCTGCAATTTGTAAAGAATATCCAATAATTATGTAAAATAGCCCTATTCTAAATAAATAAGTTTCCTTATAAATTTCTAAAATTCTAGGATTTACTTTTCCTCTAACATTAGGAATAATTGTAACATATTTATTGATTTCATTACCCTGTCTTACAGCAACCATTAAACCAAGTAGAATTGCTCCAGCTAATTGAAATATTGATGCGATCATTTTTTTTCTTTTTTAATTTATAATAAAAATATCATTTCTATAATGTGTATAATTACCCGATTCATCAATTGCTATTATCATGTTTTCCTTCCCTTTCTCAATACATCTCTATTTCAATTAATACTGTATCCTTCTCCACTGCGGTGCCTTCGACGGCATTAATGGTTTTTATGATGCCGGAAACGGGCGATGTGAGGGCGTTTTCCATCTTCATAGCCTCTATGATAATTAATTTGTCGCCTTTTGCGATTTCCGCACCCTTTTCGACAAGGATTTTGACAATCATTCCGGGCATAGGTGCTTTTATGATATTGCCCGATGAATTGCCAGAACTGCCCGACTTCAGGAATTTTGCAAGAAGCTTTTTTGTTTCGTTTGTAATCGAGATTTCGTAAGTCAGCCCGTCTAAGGAGAGCAGTAAGTTTTCATCCTGTACAAGCTCCAGCTCCACCTGCATCAGCTTTTGGTTCACCGCAAAAGTAAAGATATTTTCCGAATATTTTTTGAGAAGCTCGATATGGTAATGCTTCCCGTTGATTATAATATTCGCATAATCATCTTTGTCGAATTTCGCATTGAATTCTTTTTCGTCAATTTTAAGTAAAATATCTTCCATAAACCCTCTAAGTTTTACCACCCCTTAATCCCCTCCTAAAATAGGAGGGGAAAATTTAAGAACAACCGCCTCCTAAAATAGGAGGGGAGATAAATTGTTCTTGTTCCCAAGCTCCCGCTTGGGAACACTATCTTCACGTTCCAAAGCAGGAGCTTTGGAACGAGGTCACCTTTTTTGCTGTCATTCCCGCGAAAGCGGGAATCCATAAGCCTGTAAGTGTTCTCGATTCCAACTTTCGTTGGAATGACACTTTTAAAATATTCTTCCTAACAACTCCTAATTCCACACTCCTAATTCCTAACTATTATCCTTTTCTTCTCAGCAACAATTGTCTCTGCTTCCAAACAGTATCTTTCGATTTTGAATCGGAACCTGTCCTTCTGTTTTGAAGAATGCGGAAGCCGTAGGCGGCAAGTGCCGCAACGTATTCGTCATTCTCCGCTTTCATTTTTCTCAGCACATCGAAATCAAAAGAATTATCAATAAAGCCCGTGTCGAAATAGCCGTAGCGGAACTCCTGGTGCCTCATAACAGCCAAAAGGAACGGAATATTCGTCTTAATACCTTTTACTTTGTAATTCTTCAAGGCACGTTCCATGCGGTTCAGTGCTTCCAGCCTGTCTTTTCCCAAAACAATCAATTTTGAAAGCATAGGGTCGAAATAAATGCCGATTTCATTTCCTGTTTCGACGCCGCTGTCAATGCGTACACCCTTGCCTCCCGGCTCGCTCATATACTTGATTTTTCCGGTGTCAGGCAGGAAATTATTGAACGGGTCTTCTGCATATATCCTGCATTCGATTGCATGTCCGCGCCAGGTAACATCTTCCTGCGAGAATGACAGCTTTTCTCCTGCGGCAATAAGAATCTGCTCTTTTGCAAGGTCAATGCCTGTAATTCTCTCCGTTACGGGATGCTCGACCTGGAGACGAGTATTCATTTCGAGAAAATAAAAGTTTTTATTCCTGTCGAAAATAAATTCAATCGTTCCCGCATTGACATAATTGCAGGCTTTTGCGGCATTGACAGCGACTTCACCCATTTTCCTGCGAAGAATAGGGTCTAAAACAGTTGAAGGAGATTCCTCTATAATTTTCTGATGACGCCGTTGAATTGAGCAGTCTCTCTCACCCAGATGCACATAGTTGCCATGTTCATCTGCTATAATCTGAAACTCTATATGCTTAGGATTTTCTATAAATTTTTCAATATAAATCGAATCATCTCCGAAAGCCTTGCCGGATTCCCTTTGGGCTCCTTCGAAATTGGATTCAAATTCTTTTTCCTCGAAAACTTTTCGCATACCCTTGCCGCCGCCGCCTGCCGCCGCTTTCAAAAGAATTGGATAGCCGAGTTGAGAGGCAATTTGTTTAGCTTTATTTATATCCGTAATTTTTTCTTTTGTGCCGGGAACTATAGGAACTCCCGCATTAGACATTAATTCACGTGCTTTTGTTTTTATTCCCATTACTTCAATTGATTCAGGTCGGGGACCAATAAATTTAATTCCCGCATCAATACACGCCTGTGAGAAACCTGCATTTTCTGAGAGAAAACCATATCCCGGATGAATTGCTTGGCTTCCGCTTTTTTTTGCAATGTCAATTATTTGCTGAATGTCTAAATATCCGGCTTTGGGAGTGTCGGAAGATAGCCTGTAAGCATAGTCTGCATGATGAACGAAAGGCATCTCCTTGTCCACTTCGTGGAATATTGCGACAGTTTCGACACCTAATTCATTAGCCGCCCTGATGACTCTGAGAGCTATTTCCCCGCGGTTTGCTATTAAAATTTTTTTGAACATTATCAATCCGATTTAAAGTTTAATCAGAATATTATTCTAATATATTATAGAATATAAATTTAAGAATAAATTTTTTAAAATAATAATATTTACTGAGTTAAAGTAAATAATATATTGAAAGAGATATTTTATAGATTTGAAATTTATTTATTAATTTTACGTTATTAAGGTAAATAAATTTAATAATTATAACAAAATGACAACTAGGAATCCATATAAAGAGGCAATCCGGTACATTGACAATGCCCGTGCTACACTAAAATTAGCAGGCATAGAAGATAAGTTTTATATTGATAAAAAATATGTACAAACTGCATGTGGAGTTGCATATTTAGGGATGCTGAAGGCACTTGATTTTTTATTTGACATTAAAAAAGTGCCAAAGAGAAGAGGCAGAAAAGCTATTGAGTATTATCAGTAACATCTTAGCAAAATCGATAAAAAACTTCTGAATCACCTGAACAGTGGGTATTATTTATTGCATTTAGACGGCTACTATGCAGGTATTACCAATGTAAAAGCAATTGAATTAGGATTTACCGATGCCCTGGCAGTTATCAATGCATTAAAACCATATTCAAATAATGGCTTGAAATAACATTTATTTTTTTCATATCACATTGTCCCAAGCTCCTGCTTGGGAACATTTTATTTGCTTAATAAGAGTGGCTTAAGTAGGGAATAAATGGATTCTTCGCTACGCTCAGAATGACAATCTCATCCCTGATTACTAAACAAATGTGATTATTATTTTAGAGTATTAATAAAAAAAATGATAATTTTATAAAAACTGAAGAATAAAAAACCATAGGAGATTGATGAATATTATTCAGGCGTTGATTCTCGGCATTCTGCAAGGCTTAAGCGAGTTTTTGCCAATCAGCAGTACGGCACACCTTACTTTTGCAGGTAAAATTATGGGATTAATTAATTCACAGCAACCGGAGCATTGGACGGCTTTCATTGCGGTGATACAGCTTGGCACATTAGCTGCTGTTCTTGTTTATTTCCTAAAAGATTTAAGAATGATAGTATTGGATTTTATTAGAGAAAATTTATCATCAAAACGTATTGCTTTTAAGCAACAGACTCTTTATTCCCGCTTAGGCTGGTTTATTATAATCGGCACGGCACCTATAGTTACGATTGGTTTAGTTATGAAAAAGGTAATCGAAAGTAACATCACAAAAGACCTTATGGTGATTGCGATAAGCCTTATAGCACTTGGTTTAATCCTCGGTCTTGCGGAAATAATTTCTAAATTCAAAAAAGAAATGGATACAATCACATGGAAAGATGCTCTTATTATAGGATTTGCACAATGTCTTGCCTTATTTCCGGGTGCTTCACGCTCAGGTACGACGATTACAGCAGGACTGTTTTTAGGGATTAAAAGGGACTCTGCGGCGAGATTTTCTTTTTTGCTGAGTATACCCGCAGTTTTAGCAAGCGGACTTTTGGAATTTTACCAAAGTCTGAAATATATTTCCGGGAATGATATGCTTATGATGGTCATATCTACAATAGCAGCATCTGTCAGCGGATATATGGCGATTGCATTCCTTTTAAAATTCCTGCGGACACGTTCAACTTATGTTTTTGTATTTTACAGGATTGCCCTTGGAATTGTTATACTAATTCTTGTGATTCAAAAAATATTATAAATTGTTCGGCTTAATTTATGCGAGTTAAAATATCAATAATATTAACAATAAGCTTATTTTTACTTACCTTCGGCGGCTGTAAGAAAAATAAGGTTGAAGAGAAACCTCATGCAAAAGATACTTCAGTTGCCGTTAACCAGGATATTGACAGAAACAAAAAAGTCGTCGAACCGAAATTTTCAATTCCTAAGGAAAGGGCAATAATTACTGCTAAAGCCGTGATATATACTTCAAAAGGCAAAATCCAGATAGGGCTTTACGGCAGGGACGCACCACGTACCGTTAAGAATTTCATTGGACTGGCAAAAAAGGGATACTATAACGGAGTTTTATTTCATCGAATTGCCAAAAAATTTCTGATTCAAACCGGAGACCCCCTCACTAAATCTTATAGCAAGAAGGCAGACTGGGGTACGGGAGGCGAAAGCATATACGGCGTAGAATTTGAAGACGAGCTTAATCCCGAAACTGCAAGCTCAAAAATCGGTTACGTTAAAGGTGCTATTGCTATGGCTAACCGTGGACCGAATACCAATACGAGCCAGTTCTTCATTTGTCTCGAAGAGGCTGAAAATCTCGAACATAGGTGGACAATATTCGGGAGGGTTACCGATGGTATTAATGTGGTGGAGAATATTTCAAATGTCGAGGTTCTGCCAAGTCCCAGGGGTACAAAAGACGGTCTGCCAAAAGACCCGGTTAAGGTATTCAGCATAAGAATTTTGAATAATAAGAAGTAATAACAGAACTGTTGGTAATAAGCTGAAATCAGTTAATGGAAAATGTATAAAAAATATCAAAAACATTAAAGAGAATAAGTTATTTTTATGGAAAAGCC
>JBEKWK010000098.1:0-9144 GCA_049513175.1 FCB group bacterium | reverse complement strand
AACGTTATAATTAAAAGTGAAAAGTTCATTAATTAATGTAGAATGTAAAATTGAGAATGTATAATTTTATTAGTTAGCAATTAGTAATTAGCAGTTAGTAGTTAAATTATTTATCAATTAAGAACTGAAAACTGCTAACTCCTAACAGTAAACTGAATTTAAATTCTAAATTTTACATTTTAAATTTTAAATTAATAACAAACTTTATAAACTTTACAAACTTTACAAACTGTTGTATGAAAGCTATTATAATAATATTGGGATTTGGATTGGGAATATTTTTCGGAATCTATCCATCATTGGATAAACAAAAACCGAAACTTTGGAGAATGGCAGGCATAATCATAGTTGCAATAACTATAATACTTGCATTATTACCTCCAATTGGAGGAACATTTGCCGATTCCTATTATCAATCTAAAAATAACACTAATAAAGCGGTAAATGTTCGCTTAAAAATGCTCAATACTCAACCAAAATATACACCCTCAGAAAATAAGTGGCAATTTGAAGCTTTGAACCCTGATGATGTCAATCAAACCGTATTTCAAATTGTGTATTATGGAAATTCTTTACCTGTTGATTTGAAAACGGAAAATATAATAATTGCAAAATTAGAATACCAGCCAAATGATAAGGTATTTAAATATATATCAACTGAATCTGTTAACCCTTTATTAAGTTTACCTTTTGTACCAAATTTGGGTGAAAAGGCAAGAATTCTGAATTTCCATGTACCTTGCGCCTGGATAGCGGTATTAGCTTATCTCGTTTCAATGATATTTTCAATCAGATATCTTAAATCACGCGAGTACCGTCTCGATATAATAGCATCAAGTTCGGCTCTATTAGGAACTATGTTTTGCATATTAGCAACAATTACCGGGGCTGTATGGGCAAAATTCAACTGGGGTTCATATTGGAACTGGGACCCGAGGGAAACATCAATATTTGTTTTATTATTGATATATGGAGCCTATTTCGCATTAAGAGCCGCAATAGATAAAGAAGAGCTAAGAGCAAGACTAAGCTCAATTTATTCAATTATTGCCTTTATTACAGTACCATTCTTTGTTTTTGTTTTACCAAGGATAACAACCGGTCTTCATCCGGGTTCGGTGGGTGAAGGTAATTCAGGTCCTGTATTAAGTGCCCAACCTGAAATGTTGAATTTTACCAAACAAATTGTATTTAGCCTTTCGATTGCATCGTATACAATTATATATTTTTGGATTTTAAATTTAACGATTAGAATGAAACAAATTGAACTTAAAATAGTTAACTTTAGTAATTAGCAGTTAGGAGTAATAATTTTTAAACCGTACACTTTTAACAACTAAATAATTTATAATTTATTAATTCATTAAATATCTGAACTTATGCAAAATTTTTTACAAAACAACTCGATTTATATTGTCTTAATGATAGTATTACTAATATGGGCTGGAATTGCTTTGTATTTATTAATGGTGGACAGAAAAATCAGTAAACTGGAACTTTTTCTGAAAGATAAGGAAACCGAAACACACGAAGTTTAAAGATAATTATTAGTTAGCAAATAGGAATTAGGAGTTCTTGTTTTAATATTAACAATTCTAACTCCTTATTATTAAAAGATTAAAATGAAAATTTAAATAACTTTGTCAAATCATTTGAGTTAAATATATGAAAATAAAATATCTTATAGGTGGTGGAATATTATTGGTATTTGCCATTGTAGCCGTTCTATCCTTTAATTCCAATAAAATCGAGTATTCTAATTTTGCTGATGCCAAAACCTCCGGCAAAGAGGTACAAATTATAGGTTCCTGGACTAAAGACATGCCCGCAAATTATGACGTTAAAACCAGTTGCTTCACATTTAATATGAAAGATAAAAATGATGCAATTGCAAAAGTTATCTTTAATGGTGGAAAACCAAATAATTTCGATATTGCTCCTAATATTGTCGTAAAAGGAAATTTTAAAGGCGGTGATTTCTATGCATCGGATATTCTTACCAAATGCCCTTCCAAGTATGAGGGTAGAATAGACGAACTAACGCAGGAACAGGTAAAAAATAAATAATTAACAATTAGGAGTTAGCAGTGAGCTATTTAAATTAAATATCAAAATTCAATTACTAACTGCTAATTACTAACTACTAACTAAATATTTTATATAAACTATGATAGGTCAAATACTTATATATTTATTGTTTGTTACTGCATTATGTTCAGCAGTTGCATATTTCATTTCATTTAAAGGAAATTTAAAATTCACCAAAATAGGCAGGTATTTATTTTACTCTCTCGTTGGAATAGTTTTAGTTATATCAGGACTACACTTAATAAATATCTTCTCACATAACTTCCAATATACATATGTTTGGAGTTATTCATCGAAGCAATTACCGCCATTTCTGCTAATGGCTTCATTTTATGCCGGACAGGAAGGCTCCTTTCTACTATGGACGCTGATGGTGTCTATAATAGGGATATTTTTACTCCCTTACACCAAAAGACATGGTTATGAATCTGTCGTGATGTTTCTCTATTCTATAATTCTTTCCTTTTTAGGATTGATGTTAATTGCCAAAAGTCCGTTTCAATATGTTTGGAATTCATTTCCGGAGCTAAAAGCAGGCTTCATGCCTCCTGATGGTAGAGGCTTAAACCCGGTTCTCGAAAACATATGGATAACTATACATCCACCAATATTATTTTCAGGCTATGCAGCGATGACCGTTCCTTATGTTTTCGCAATTGCAGGATTACTAAAAAAGGATTTTAAAAATTGGATTACTATAGCTAAACCCTGGACACTTCTTGCAGCAGCATTACTTGGGACAGGATTAATACTTGGTGGATTCTGGGCTTATGAAACTTTAGGCTGGGGTGGTTTTTGGGGCTGGGACCCGGTTGAAAATTCATCATTGCTTCCATGGTTGGTATCAATAGCTTTAATACATACTTTCTCGGTTCAGAAACGAACCGGCGGGTTGGTCAAAACTAATTTTGTAATTGCTATTTTCTCTTTCATTTTTGTTCTTTATGGAACTTTTCTAACACGCAGCGGTGTTCTCGGAGAGACTTCAGTTCACTCATTTGTTGACCCCGGACAATTTATATATATTTTATTATTGGTGTTCCTATTACTATTCCTTGCTTCAGGTATAATTATTTTATTAGTTCGAAGTAAAGATTTAATAGTAGAAAAGATTAATTTCAATATAAGTTCCCGTGAATTTGCAATTTCTCTCGGTGCTATTACAATTCTTGCAATTACTTTCGTTGTTTTTATTGGTACAAGCCTGCCGATTTTCCAAACTTTAGCAGGAATGGAGAAGTCGTCAGTCGAATCATCATTTTATAATAAATTGAACCTGCCATTGGGAATTATACTTCTACTTTTAAATTCAATTACAGTATATCTGACCTGGAAATCCAGTTCATGGAAAAATGTTTTGAAAAGGTCCGGTGTATCAACCATTCTTGCTTTTTCGGCTACAATTATATTAATTATCTTTGGAATGAGAGAGATTAAATTTATTCTTCTCAGTTTATTCGCTTTTTATTCATTAGTCATCAATGCTGATTTTGCTTTCCGGAGTGCTATGAAATTTCCAGCAAAAATCGGAACATATATTTCTCATTTCGGGGTTTCAGTGTTTTTCCTTGGAGTGATAGCATCAGGTGGGTATTCTATAACGCAAACTCTCATCTTTAAGCAAGGGCAAACACTATCAGCATTTGGATACAATCTTACATTAACAGGTAAAGAACAAATCCAAAAAGATATGAAAGACAGGGAAAAATATAAGTACAATTTCAAAGTGGAAAATGCTTCAGGTACTTCTTATGTAAGTCCCGTCGTATATTGGAGTGACTTTAACAACCGAACATCACCATTTTTTGAACCGGGAATTGCCTGGCTTGCTGTAAAAGATATATATGTTTCACCCAAATCTATTTCTATGGAAAACCAATACCCGACTGCTACTTTGAGCAAGGGTAGTTCAGTTACATTTCCATTCGATTCATCAGTTAAAATGACTTTCCTTGCTTTCGATATGTCTAAATCTTCAATGGGCGATAATGCAGAAAATATGCTCTTTGGTGCTGTCGTTAACCTAAATATAGATAATAAAGAAAGCACCGATACAATTTACGCTAATTTCAATATGGGAAACGGGGAATGCGACCCCATTTGGTATGATATACCTGGTAAAACATATCAAATAGGATTCACTCGTTTTATTAAGAACGAAGAAATGTTGTCACAATCTAAAGTGGAATTTGCTTTGCTTCAATCCAAAGACCAGCTTGCTGATTCCAATGAATTATTTTCAGTTGATGTATCATCAAAGCCGTTTATGAATTTAGTTTGGATTGGAGCGATTTTTATGGTTATCGGTATAATTATTCCATTAGCATCTAAAAAAAGGAATGAATAATTTTAATAGTTAGCAGTTAGGAGTTAGCAGTGTTCAGTTAAAACTAAAAAAAATATTAAGTTTAAGGGATTAAGTATAATATTTTCTTCTTTTCCCTTTAATATGATTTAAAACTGCTAACTCCTAATTGCTAACTGCTAACTATTTTAAATTATTTATAGCTTATAACGTCAATAATTAAAATGAATATTAAAGATATAAAAATGGAGCAATAATGTCAACAAAAATCAATCACTTATTATTATTAATAATTATTTCCTTACTCGTTATAAGTAATTCTGCCTGTACAAAGGAAAAGCCGGAATTACAATCAGGGCAGCAATTAGCTTCTGCCGCTAATTCAACTCCGGGAGCTGCAGGTGATTCAAAAGTTTCATCTAATGTATATGGCATAGAATCAGTATCTAAAGTTGTAGCAGGTAAAGCGACAGATTTCACCTGGAAAGCCGATGGTAAAATTTATACATTTTCAGAATTCACAAAAGGCAAAGTCGTTTTTCTGAATTTTTGGGGAACATGGTGCCCACCATGCCGCAGGGAAATTCCCGATATAGTTGAAATCAGCAAGGATTTAGCAAATAAAGATTTTGTTGTTATCGGCATTGCTTGTGAGAGACCAGGTTCTGATTTAGCAACAAATATTTCAAATGTGAAAAGTTTTGCTGATGCTAAAGGTATTCCTTATCAATTATTCACTACCGCTTCAGACAATAGAGCATTATCTGAAGCCTATGGTGGTATTCAAGCAGTACCAACTACATTTATAATAGACAAGCAAGGCAAGATTAACGAAACTTTAGTTGGAATGAGAAGCAAAGACGAATTTATGCAATCAATAAACAGAGTCTTAAAATAAATGTACGATTTTAGATTGTAGATTTTAGAATTTTTCATTTAGTTTCCAGTTTGTAGGAATATGATAGGTGGTGTTTGCTGTAATACTTAACTGATAACTGTGAACTGAAAACGAGAATTGAGAACTGTACTTATGATAGAAAAAGTTGTACGAAAAGGTAACCTTAAAGACCAACCAAATGACTTTGAGTATTGGCAGACTCAAAGCTATGAAAAGCGATTGGAACAAATAGAAATTATCCGCAAAGAAGTGCATGGAGAAAACTATGAGGATGAGCAAAGACTTCAGAGAGTTTATAGAATTGTTAAATTCAAATGAAGTGGAATATCTGATTGTTGGAGGATATGCAGTCGGATTTTATGGGCATCCGAGGTATACCAAGGATTTGGATATTTGGATAAACATATCAAAAGAAAATGCACATAATTTAATGAAGGCTTTAAATGATTTTGGTTTTGGCAGTTTAGGTCTTAAAGAAAATGATTTTTATGAAGAGGGTAAATTTATACAACTTGGATACCCGCCAAATAGATTAGATATTATTACTTTCGCTGACGGTTTAACTTTTAATGACGTTTATTCTCAACGGAATCAAGTTGATGTTGAAGGAATTATTTGTAATTTTATTGATTTAGATAACCTGATAATCAATAAGAAGTCTACCGGCAAAAATCAGGATTTAGCTGATTTGGATAACCTGATATCGAAATAAATCAATTCAATTTCGTATTTGATAATTTTAAAAAACTAACAACAGATTAGTACGCCGGACAGGATTTGAACCTGTGGCCCTCAGCTTAGAAGGCTGATGCTCTATCCTACTGAGCTACCGGCGCATTTTTAGTTAGGAGTTTGGAATTAGGAGTTGAAAGTTTATAAAGTTTATAAAGTTTGTAAAGTTTGTAAGGTTCATAAAGTAAAACTTTAGAAACTAACTATTAATAACAAACAACTGATTACTGACAACCGACAACTAATAACAAACAACTAATAATCGAATATAGACTACAAAATTAGGAATTTAATTAAAAATAAGCAAGGAAATCCACATTATTTATTTGCAAAAGCAATAGTTTATTGATAGTTTTGTACTGGGATCAAGTCCCGTGCGGCTAAAACAAGCCCAACCCCGCCAGGTCCGGAAGGAAGCAACGGCAAGTTTGCTTTTAGAGCGCCACGGTCAACTTGGTCCTTTTTTTAAATAGTGTGGAATTAGGAGTTTGGAATTTTAAATTGTAATTTTAAAATTCATAATTCATAACTCCTAATTCAAACAAAGTTTGAGGAAAATCGTCTATATTTGTTGTTTGGAAAATAATGCGTCTGAAAACGCCAAGAATTTGAATTTATGTAATTTATTACACTTTCGGACTAGTCCGTTCGCTTTTAAATAAATATTTTTAATGAAAAAAGAAATAATAATAAACTATACTCTAAATGAAGTTAGAATAGCTATCACCGAAAACGGCAAACTTGCAGAACTTTTTATCGAATTACCTGACAAAGAAAGACTAATCGGAAACATCTATTTCGGCAAAGTAAACCGCATCGTACAAAATATTAATGCAGCTTTTATTGGTATCGGATTGAACCAGGATGCATTTCTTCACTTTTCGGATATTGACGATTCTCTCGATAATATACTAACAGATGAGGATGAAGAGGAACTTGCAAAACAAGAAACTATTGCACAGGCAAAAAAGAAGAAAGCAACTAAGGACAAGACACAAAAAGTTACTACTGATTTACCTTTGACCAAAACAAAAGCCCAAAAAACTGCAGCTCCCAAAAAATCTGCTACATTTAAAACAAGACAACGGGGTGATTACAAGATTAACCTTGTTGAAAATCAAAATTTAGTCGTACAGATTGTACGAGAAGCTTACAGTTCCAAGGGTGTTAAGGTTACTTCAAAAATCGGCATCCCAGGCAGATATATTGTCCTTATGCCTTATGATAATATTATAGGAGTATCGAAGAAAATTCCCTCTTATCCCGAAAGAAAGAGATTAAGACAGCTTGCTAAAGCCTCTTTACCTGAAGGTTTCGGATGTATTATCAGAACAGCCTGCCAGAATAAAAGCGAAATCGAAATACAAAAAGACTGCGAAAGCCTTACTAAAATTTGGAAAGAAATAGAAGAGAAAATTAAAAAAGCAAAAGAACCTGGGTTGCTCTACCAGGACTTGCCGATTGCAACAAGCGTTATCAGGGATTTATTTACTACCGATGTTACAAGAGTTGTAATTGATTCCAAAAAACTTTATAAAGAGATTACGGGCTATCTTAAGTGGAATGCTCCAAATCTTGTAGAAAAAGTAGAACTACACTCGGACAACACACCTATTTTTGAAACATTTGGTATAGTAAAAGAATTAGAGCAAACTTATAAACGCAAGGTTAATCTACCTACCGGCGGTTCAATTGTTTTAGACCAAACTGAAGCCATGCTGGTTGTTGATGTAAATTCCGGACGTTCACCTACAAAAGATAAACAGGAAAAAACTGCATACAGAACAAATTTCGAAGCGGCAAAAGAAATCGCAAGACAAATCAGACTCAGAGATGTAGGCGGAATTGTTCTGATAGATTTTATTGATATGGATATTGACACTCACAGGAAAAAAATCTACTTTACTATGAAAAAGGAATTGAGTCGCGATAGGTCCAAGACAGTTGTATACCCGTTGACTCAACTCAATTTGCTCCAGATTACACGGCAAAGGGTAAATCAGAATATTTCCGAGAAATTGAGCGAAGTATGCCAGATGTGCCAGGGGACAGGCAGAGTTATTTCTAAAGGCGTACTCTCGACTGCAATTGAAAGATGGCTCAAAAACTTCAGGTCCGAATCAAGGGAATTCAGATTGATACTCATTGTTCATCCTCATATTGCAGCATATTTAAGTGAAGGGACTTTATCTAAAATTTCAAGAATGATGATAAAATATTTTGTAAAAATAAAAGTTCAGCAAAGCGACCACATCAGGTTAGATGAATTCAAATTCTACTCCGTCAGGCAGGAAAAAGATATTACGCAGGAGTACACCTAACAGCTATAACTTATGGATTCTGGGAAAAAAATTATAACCATATTAGGCTCTACAGGTTCTATTGGAGTCCAGACACTTCAGGTAATTGATGCAATTCCTGAAAAATTTGGTATTGGTTTCCTAACCACAAATAGTAATATTGATTTATTAGCCGGGCAGATTGAGAAATATAAACCTGAAGGAGTTGCAATAAGTAATGAATCTGCTTATGATGATTTCAAGCAGAAATCATCATTCAAAGGTAAAATATTATGTGGTGTGGAAGGTGTTTCTGAAGCGGCAGCATTTGATACAAATGATTTGGTTGTTTCCGCACTTGTCGGTTTCAGCGGTGTTTTGCCGACTTTGTCAGCAATCAAAGCGGGTAAAAATGTTGCACTTGCCAATAAGGAAACATTAGTAAGTGCCGGTTTTGCAATTACACAAGAAGCAAAAAAAAATAAGGTAAATATAATTGCTGTTGACAGCGAGCATAGTGCGATACTTCAATGTATTATCGGTGAAAATAAAGATGAGATTGAAAAGATAATTTTGACCGCATCAGGTGGACCTTTTTTGAATACGGATTATATAGAATTTGAAAATTTAACCGTATCACAGGCTCTTGACCATCCAAATTGGTCTATGGGAAATAAGATTACGATTGATTCGGCAACAATGATGAATAAAGGCTTTGAAGTTATTGAAGCACATTGGTTATTTGGTTTAAAAAGTGAACAAATTGAAATTTTGATTCATCCTCAGAGCATAATTCATTCCCTCGTTCAGTTTGTTGATGGTTCTGTAAAAGCACAGTTAGG
>JBEKWK010000097.1:0-9181 GCA_049513175.1 FCB group bacterium | reverse complement strand
TCCAATCATCTCCATTGTTTGTAGTTAAAAATATTCCACACTGAGTACAATCAAAAATATTTTTCCCGTTAATGGTTAATGCCCTTACATCCAATCTTGTTAATCCATGATTTTTAACAGTCCAACTGTCACCATTATTTGTAGATAGAAAGATACCACTATCCAAAGTACCGGCATAGATATTATTTTCACTAATTGCAATTGATGTAACGCTAATGTTATCTAATCCGTTATTTTTTTTTGTCCAGCTTTCACCATTATCTGTAGTTAAATATATTCCATCAATAATTCCGGCATAAATTTTATTACCAAAAGTAACAATTGATTGTATATATAAACTTTGTAAGCCATTATTCTTTGGAATCCAGATATCACCATTATTTGTTGACATAAATATTCCTTTACCTTCAGTACCTACAATAATATTATTTCCACTAACTGCAATTGAGGTAATATGCAAGTTAGTTATACCAATATTTTTATCAGTCCAGTTATCACCATTATCTGTAGAAATATATATTCCACCTTGATAGGTACCTGCTAAAATATTATTTCCACTTTTATTAAGGCACATAACCGTTGAATAGATATCCTCATTACCCTTTACGGTCCAGCTATCACCGTTATCGGTTGATAGAAATACACCATTATCTGTTCCTACAAAAATATTATTTACGCTAATTAAAATTGTTTCTATATAAAATTCAGTTAATCCGTTATTTTTGGGAATCCATGTGTTCCCGTTGTCTGTTGACAGAAATACTCCGCCACCATATGTGCCGGCAAAAATATTATTACCGCTTGCAGCAATTGAGATTATAAATCCCCCATAAGGTCCATTACATTGCTCCCATTGGGCATCGAGGTCGGTACTTAAGAAAAATGCAAATAAAATACAGACCAAATATCTCATGGTTACACTCCTATAGTTTTTATTTATTTATTAAAAGATGTCAGACACCTGTGATGTGCCGGACATCTAATTTAAGCATTATTTCTTAACCATCTGAATCGTTAAATTGTTAGAAGTATCATTACAGCCCTGGTTGAAGTATGGCGTATCTTTGTAATTATAGCCGTAAGCCGAAATACTCATATTATAATAACCCGGGCAGATTGAAGTGAATTGAAAAGCTCCGTTTGCATCCGATGTTGCCGTTGCAGACGTTCCGTTGTTCACATGTAAATAAATTTTTGCATTCGCAATCGGTGCATTTGCGATTGAATCCAGCACCGTTCCGCTTATTGTGCCGTTACAGCACTCGCTAAAAGGCTGAATTGTCTTGGTGTACTCCTGGTAATCGTTGCAGCCCATTGTTACATTCCAGGAGAAGGTTTCAGGTCTCCACCAGCCGGGTTTATAATAATAAAGCGAATAAGTACCCGGGCATAGACCCGTAAATGTTACCGTACCATTGACTGTCATATAAGATTTTGTGTTAGAATTGTTTTGTGATATGCTCACACTGACGCTGTCAACTGGAGTTCCGGTTGATTTGTTATTTATATGAATAACAATTTTCCCGTTACAGCATGTATCGGGCTGTACTTGTTTTAGTAAACCGGTTACGCTTGCGGAATCATTGCATCCTAAAGTAACATTCCAGGAAAATGGATTGCATCTTGTCCAGCCTGTTTTAGAGCCTTCGTATATTGAATAAGTACCGGGACATAGTCCTGTAAATGAAATAATGCCGCCGCTTGTAATACCGTTTTTAATATTTGTTCCATTCATAGATAAATAAATAGCTATAGGGTCTATATTATTACCTGTTGAGCTGTCCTTGACAGTTACGTTAATCTTGCCGTGACAGCAGGAATCGGCATTTGAAAGCGGGTCGAGATATTTTGTTGTAGTATCGAAATTATTGCATCCCGCAGTATAGTTCCAGTCAATCTCAGAATAATATTGAGATAATAATTTTAGCTGGTAAGTACCCGGACAAATCTTAGAAAAATAGACATAGCCACCGGTAATGCTGATTGTCTGCAAGGCTGTTCCGTTTTGCGACAGGGAAGCCTGTATTAGATGTGTAGGAGCCGCACCTGTGCTTTTATCTATCAGAAATACTTTATATACTCCTTTGCAGCATGTGTCCTGTGTAGTAGCTTTTAATAAAGCTTTATGTATTGAAATTGTATCGTTGCAGGTCAAAGTCTCTCCAATTCCCGCACCGTTGTATCCATCCATATCGAGATGAATATAATAGTTTCCCGGGCAGAGACCGGTAAAGCAAACCGGGGTGTACTGGTATTTATATGTATTTTGTAGTATGCTGCCGATGTAGAAGGAAACATTCGTTCCAACCAGGGGCTGCTGTGTTGCGGAATCCAAAGGTGTAACGCAAATCTGCCCATGACAGCAGGAATCCATTTGAGCTGCCTGCAGGTAGAAATCACCCCTTATTGTATCTCCTCCATGGAAAGTAAAAGTTAGATAATTCAATTTATAACCTGATTTAAATATTCTAACTGAATATATACCGGGGCAAATGTCGTCAAAGACTACAATACCTTGGCTGGTATAAGCTTTTCTTATTAAATTATTCCGAAACATTCTCACTTCGACACTATCAAGTAATGTACTGTCCGGTAAACCTTTTATTGTCATCTGGAAAAATGCATTACAGCTATCATAATGACGTAGCGGAACCGGCGTAGAGCTTTTAGTTTTGAAATCGGAAAGATTGTAGGTTAATGTTTTAAAATCGGGATGGTTAATTATTACTTTCAGTACATTGAGGTCTTCAGGTAATTTTGAAATTGAAAATTTTCCGTCTTCATCAGTGGTATCTGATGTAATAACACTTTTAATAGATGTAGCGGAATTGTCAACCTGCAGAACGGCAAAAGGAATACCCCTTCCCTGCTCATCTACCAGAATTCCTGAAATAGTTTTATCAGTTGTAGGATTGTTAATATTGTCTTTGCAGGAAATGAATAGAAGAATCAGGAAAAATGCAGGAATTAACACCCTGCCTACTTTGGAAAGGTTAGTCATTAAAACCCCCAATAATAATAAACAAAAATAAATTTACTTAGTTATTTTATGCAATAACACTTCAAAATCAAAAAAGTTACGCTAAGTTCAAATAAAATAATAACAAACGTTTTATCTTACGATTAAATCATTTAAAATGCTACACCGATTATCAAACCAAAGGTAGGTATTGTGCCCGCATTTATTGAAAGGCCTAAATCTTGACCGGTGGCTTTATAATTTGCATCAGTAATTTCATATTTAATTCCTTTCGTCCCGTCATTATGACCAATACCAACTTCAGGAGCTAAACTGAAAGCACCCCAAATCACCCTGAAGCCTACTTTAATAAAGTACATATTCATTGACAGGCTTGCTTTTGCAGTACCATTTTGAATTAATACATCGGTTTGAGTACCCTCCTGGACGAAATATCCGTTTAATCCGGTTTGAGTTGAATTGGCACTCAAGTTTGCATAAAGCAATCCGAAATATAAGCCTTTTCCATTGCTGAATGGATAAAAATTCAAACCGACACTCCAATAAATAATTGAACCTCCCTGATTTGAGTCCAACTTTACCAGTGCGGAAGCCGGCAGGTAAGAGAAGGATATCGAAGGTGCCAAACTATTATTAAGCAAAGGAGTAAGATATTCGAAATTCAGCCCGACAAGATTTGGAATTCCTGCATCAATACCCAAACGCGAAGACTTCAGGTCAGATGCGTTTGATACATTAATAGAAATAATTGTTATTGTAATTAATAAAATTGTAAGAAATTTGTAAAGTTTTGACATAAGTCCAAGCTCCTAATTGTTTAGAAATATTTAATTCTATAAAAATTTCATCTTCTTTTTAAAAATACATTTACATTTCAAAAATTAATATTTACCCGCATAGTAAAATTAATCATAAATTTTTATTTGAATAATAAATTCTTTTAATTAACTTACTAAAAAATGTAAATAAACTATGTTCATTTTAAGGTTCGTGATATGATGAAATCTAAATTATCCCGTAATAATTTCTTTAGAGAATTTTTATATACCTGTATAATCCTAATGATTAGTTTTTCTACTTCATTTGCCACCACTCCTTTCCATGTGTTTTTCCAGCAGAAAATTCCGATGCGAGACGGAGTAAACTTATCTGCTGACCTGTATCTACAGACTACAATGACCTCCACAAAACCAGCGTTATTTGTGATTACACCTTACACGACTGACGGTGTCTTTGCTACTGCGGCTTACTTTGCAAAGAACGGATATAATGTCGTTGTTGTGGATTGCAGGGGAAGAGGAAATTCCGAAGGTGAGTTTGTTCCTTTTGACCATGATGGAAAAGATGGCTATGATGTATGCAAATGGATAGCCTCACAGCCCTGGTGCAACGGGAAAATCGGGATGTTCGGAGGCTCATATCTTGGTATGGTGCAGTGGCTGACTGTAAAAGAAAAACCCGAAGCATTGAAAACAATTATTCCTATTGCAAGCGTTGGACCCGGAATTGATTTCCCTAAGCTGAATAATATTTTCTATTCTTACAATACCGAATGGCTGACCTTTACTTATGGAAAAACCGGCAACCCTAATGCTTTTACGGATGTTGATTATTGGAATGATATTTTTGCGACTATGTTTATAAAACATGCTCCTTACAGCAACATGGATGTCATCTCCGGCATTAAAAGCGAAGTCTTCAAAAACTGGCTAAAGCACCCGGCTTACGATGATTATTACAAGTCAATTCAATTGGGAAAAGATGATTATGAAAATATAAATATACCTGTATTGGTTATAACCGGTCATTTCGACGATGACCAGCCCGGCACGATGAATTATTACAGGAACTATATGCAGTACAGAAAAGAAGAAGCGAAAAACCAATGCTATATTGTAATTGGTCCCTGGGACCACGGCGGGACAAGGCGTCCAAGCCTAACATTGGGCAATCTGACTTTCAATGAAAATTCCAAAATTGATATTCTGAAGTTGCAGTTGGATTGGTTTAATCATACTTTGAACAATGCTCCTCTGCCTGAATTTTTGAAAAACAAAGCAAGCGTATATGAGATGGGTTCCGATGTCTGGCAGTATGCATCCCAATTACCGGAGCTATCACCGAAAGTGCAGAAATTATATTTACATTCTTCCGGAAATAAAGCGACTGATGTTTATAATTCCGGTGAACTGTCGGCAAACGCACCCGAGGAAGAAGGACAGGACAGCTTTATATATAATCCCTTAGATACTACATATTCAAGCCAGAAAATTCAAAATGCAATGATAAATTATGCCTGGCGGGAGGCAGCGGAAGCATTTTACCCGGACAAGCTGGTCTATCATTCAAAGCCGTTAACGGCAGATATGAGCTTCACAGGCTTTCTGAAATTTACGGCTTATATATCAATGGATGTTCCCGATACGGATTTGGAAGCAATTTTATATGAGATTCAGCCTGACGGGAAGTGCATTTATCTCACTTCTTCGATTATGCGTGCAAGATACAGAAATTCTCTTGAAAAAGAAGAATTAGTCAAGCCCGGCGAAATTAATGAATATGTTTTCAATACTTTTCATTATACATCGAGAGTGCTTAAAAAAGGCAGTAGGCTAAGGCTTGTATTTGGTACTCTCAATTCGCCTTATTTCCAATTGAATTACAATTCCGGAAAAGATGTTTCTTTTGAAACAGCCAGGGATACAAGAACAGCGAATATAAAATTATACCACGATGCTAAGCATCCGACGTATATTGAAGTGCCGGGGAAAGAGTAAAAAGTTGAAAGTATAAAGTTGAAAGTAGGGACAGAACAGTGTTCTGTCCGTACATTTAATTAGTTTGTAAAGCTTGTAAAGTTGAAAGTCAAAAATAGTTTGTAACTTTTCTTGCTTAAATACACTCTATATAAATATAGCTGTACAAATATTTAAAATTTAATTGAAATTGTTAAATATGAAAATGAAATATAAAATAATAATTGCTGTCATTATTACAATAATCATCATAGTAATATTTTATTCATTTTCACAAAAACCTGATTATATCTTTACTCGTTTCAATCCAGATAGAAAAGTGGAAATTTATATATTATTTGGTGGTGCTACATCTTCAGATTATGCAAAATATAAAATAATTTATCCTGACCATGAAGTAACTTTTACTAAAAAAATTTATCAAAATATACGGAAAATAGAAATGAATCCTAATGAGGATACAATTATTATTATATCAGGTACATATTGGAATGGCTGGATTTCAGAAGATACTTTAAAAATAAATATTAAATAAAAGTTTATAAAGTTTATAAAATTCGTATAGTAAGAAACGTTCAATCCCGATGGGATTGTGGAGGTGGTGAGGGTGATTATTGTTACAAACGTTCAATATCTACGATATTGTTCCTCAATTTCTTATTTCTTTCTTCTTTCTTCTTTCTTCTATAACTGGAGTTGTATGTTTGTAACGACGCGACCACACCGGGTTTCACAACTCCATAGGAGTTGAACATCCTGTGTAGTAAAGTTTGTAAACTAGAAAATGAAAATAATTTGTAACTTTTCTTACTTAAATACACTCTATATAAATATAGCTGAGTAAATATTAAGAATGAATTGAGTAAATTATGAAAAAACTTCTATTCCTTTGCCTGTTCTATCTTTTAAATTTTATATCCCTAAATGCACAATGGGAACCTTGTAATAAAGGGCTTCGTGGTGGTGAAATTAATGGTTTTATAATTGATGGTAAAAATACTTATGCAGCTATTGATGGTGGAGTATTTATGACAACAGACAATGGAGACACTTGGATTGCAAAAAATAATGGATTAAAAGGCTTAAATGGCTTTGATATTCTATCAATAGCAATAAGTGGTAATTATATTTTTGCTGGTACTTGGTATGATGGAATATTTTTGTCCACAGATAAAGGTGAAAATTGGGTACAAAAGAGTAATGGGTTACCTTATTGGATAAATCATGGAGGAATAGATTCCATTATTTATGATGAGCATATTAATACAATAACAATAAGTGGCAATAATATTTTTGCAGGTACTGGTCAAGGAGTATTTTTATCTACTAATAACGGTGATAACTGGATAGTAAAGAATAATGGAATACCAACTTTTGATAGTATATATAATGCTATGGATATAAATTCAATTGTAATAAACGGTAATAATATTTTTGCAGGTACACGTTATGGTATTTTCCTCTCCAATGATAATGGAGACAATTGGATTGCAAGGAATTATGGATTAATTGTTAATGATACGGTAGTTTATTCTATTGCAATAAACGGAATTAATCTTTATGCAGGTACATGGTATGGTTTATATTTATCTACAAATAATGGTGGCGATTGGGAAAAAATTGGGGTGGTAGATTCCACAATAGTAAATGTATTAATAGTAAATAAAAATTATATTATTGCAGGTGGACATGGATTATATTTATCCAAAGATAATGGTAATAGCTGGACTGCAATAAATTTAGGATTAACTTATTTAAGTGAAATAACTGCAATAATAAATAGTGATTATATATTTGCCGGAACTAATAATAGTGGAATTTTCAGAGCGAAACTGAGTGATATAATTACAGGCGTAAAAGAAACTAACCAAAATAATGAAAGCATAATCTATCCTAATCCTGCTTCTTCCTCTGTCAGTGTGAAGTATGAATCATCAAGCTATTCAAAATTGCAAATCTCAATTTTTGATTTGCTCGGTAATGAAGTATTCAATACTTCTGAAGACTGTAATATAGGAATGAATGAAAAAGTAATAGACTGCCACAGTCTTGTAACAGGCTATTATATTATCCGGCTGAAGCAAGGCGAAAGAGTAGAAGCAAAGCCGGTGGTAATAGTTAGGAATTAGGAGTGTGGAATTAGGAGTTTTTAATAAATTGAAAATTAAGTTAATATGTTTCCAAGCGGGAGCTTGGGAACAAGGTGAACTCAGAATCCGTAATCCAGAATTTATTTATTCGCATAGCAATAGAAACAGCCTAAGCTGCAGGTGTTGTAAGTGCCGATGTCTTTACTAATGGCACAATTGCAGGTTTCTCTTTGTGATTTATCTTTTGCATATTCTAAATCAAGCCCGAATAGCTCATTCAATAAACTTGAATCTATGCAGTGGGCAGGCTCTATGCCGAATTTGGAGTAATCTTTTTCACTGCCGCAGATTTCCATTTTCATACTATTTGCAACGGCAATTTTTGCAAGCTTCTTCAGCAACCGGTCTATAGATGCAGAATTGTTTTCTTTCTCACAAAAACTTTCGTCTATAGCTTTTAGCCTTTTTAACGTTTTTCGATAAGGACTAAGCTTGCTGATAATTACTTTATTTGTGAAACCGCTCAATGTTTTTGATAAATTTTCAAAATTCTTTAAATGGAAATCGTAATTCAAATCTTCTGTTATAAGAACAGGGTCATACCTCCAGATAACTTTTCGGGGTCCTATTGTATCTGATAATTTATGGAATAATTCGATTGAATTTTTCAAAAGAGGATTTTTCTTTTCATATTTTTTCCCGAAATTATTCAGAGTGAATAAGAAATAATATTTATATTCAAGTTCATCCAAATATTTTAAATGCTTGAGCAAAGGTGATGGATTCCTTGTCCAGAAAACGATTGCTGTAACATCCTCCGGCTTCAGGGAAATTGTCGAAACCTGTTTCGGATGGAAAGGATTAACAGTAGTGCAGGAGCCTGAATCTATTCTCCTGATAAACCAATCTGAATATAATGCCGGAATGTCGCTTCGCCTGCTGCAAGAAATTATCATCGTTTTGAAATAAAAAAGAATATTCTGATTTAAAATAATTTGTTAAATTTAAGCAAAATTTTTATCTAAAAGTGTAATTCTTTCAAAAATTCATATGCAGATTTATCAGCAAGACATAAGATTGAAACCAAGAACCAGGGGCTTTCATCTGATTACTTCCGAAATCGAACAGCAATTGCCTCAATTGAAGAATATAAAAAAAGGCATTGCTCATATATTAATTAAGCATACAAGTGCAGGATTGACCTTGAATGAAAATGCAGACCCGACAGTCCGTTCTGATTTCGAAACATTTTTTTCGCGTCTTGTCCCTGAAAATCCTGCATTGTACAAGCATTTGGATGAGGGACTTGACGACATGACATCGCATATTAAAAGCTCATTAACCGGCAGTTCTGT
>JBEKWK010000096.1:0-9202 GCA_049513175.1 FCB group bacterium | reverse complement strand
GGAAATGCAGAAATTGCGGATATATTCACGAAGGAATCAATGCTCCTGAAATGTGCCCTGCATGTTTGCATCCTAAAGCATATTTCGAGTTAGCCGAAGAAAATTATTGATATAATTTTTATAAAAAATAGAGCAGACATCTTTGCCTGCTCTATTTTATTTTATAGACATCAATGCTTTAGAGGTTAAAACATTTTATATTATTGTTTATATAAAATGGCGGAAAGGGTGGGATTCGAACCCACGGTACCTTGCGGTACACACGCTTTCCAGGCGTGCCGGTTAAACCACTCCCGCACCTTTCCTAATCTGAGTTTATAAAGTTTGTAAAGTTTATAAAATTTATAACTAACAACGAACAACTAACAACAAGCAACTAACAACTTTTTCGTAAATCGTAATTAAAATTATTCCTGCGGCTGTGGCGGACTCAACAAAAATGAAACTCCAGCGTTCAATCCTATCCAGGTGGAAGAATTAACTGTGTTTACATAATTATAGCTTACAAAAACATTCAGGTATAAATTATCTCCGATTGGCATCATTGCTCCACCGAGTAAATCAAATCCAAATTTCTTTTGTGTATCGCTTGCCCTGCTGTAATTATATTTCAAAGTTGTACTATACATACCTAAATCAACTCCGCCATATGGTATAGTGCCTTTAATATCGGCAATATGATATCTTGCACCAACAAGAATAGGAACAGTTATGAAAGAAGAGATACCATATTGTGAACCAAAAACTGCATCATATTTCCAGGATGTAAATCCCAAGCTAAAGTCTAATCCTATTTCCGGTGTAACTTCATATTCACCCTGTGCACCAATATATAAACTGCCATTATACACATCCCCAAATGAACCCATTGGTAGATTATAACCAAGAAAACCGCTAATCATACCACCGGTATTCATACCATTAGATAAATTGCTGGTAATAATAAATATTAGCATTACTAACGAAACCTTTAATAATAATTTCTTCATGTCATTACTCTCTGTTCGTGAAAAATATGTATTTATCCCTACTTTCAATACATAGGAATTTATCAATATTATTGGGTAAAGTACTTTAGGCAATTTAAATAATAGTACCGAAAAATAAAATATTTTTTTTATTAGGATTTATTACATATAATTCTTAATCATTAAATTTCTACCTAAAAGACATGATTTGAACAACAGAAGTAAAAGTAAAAAAAAATAAATCAAAAGCCCCCTTTTATGTTAAGGGGGCTTTGCAAATAAGGTAGAAAGCATCTATATTGATTTATCTGTTTAAGAGCATCTTTCCGGATTTGGTTCCAGTTGAGGTTTTTAATTGATAAAAATATGTTCCGTTTACAAGATTTAATTCTTTTGGATCTGTAACATCGAATACAAAAGAATGTTCCCCTACACCCAATTTGCCGCTAAAAAGCAATGCTACCTTTTCTCCCTGGCTATCCTCTATCACCAAACTTACATCATCCATTTTTGTTAAACTGAACCTTATCGTTACATCCTCTTTAAAGGGATTCGGAGATATTGTCACATTCATACCTGTATTTTGCAACATTTCCAATTGAGGCGGTCCTGATAATGGAGGTCCTTGGTCAAGTAAATTATCAGAACCGTCCCAAAGCATAAATCTTGAAACAAACATTTTCTTAGAAAAGTCAGGTTCCATATTCCTCAACTGACCAAATCCTTGATGCATGTTGTCGCCATCTACCTTACTTTGATTATTATTTAATTCATTTTCAGACCTGTCTGTTTTCAGACTCGTTGGTTTGTTTTTTTCCTGCCAGTTTTGATGAATCTCTTTTAATTTAGCACCCCACTCTTCTTTCCTGGGTTTTGCCAATTCACCTATTTCTTCTAAAGTAGCCTGATATTTTTCTGCCAAAGGTTTTACTTGTTGAGCAAGTTCCTGAAAAGAAGTTCTATTTGCTTTCATTTTTTCTTGCAAAGCTTCCTTAGTGATTTCCTCTCCGTTTTTTCTTTTTTCCATCATATTTTTTCTTTCAGAAAGCATTTGTTCTTTTTGTGAAGCAGCCTTGCTTCGCAGTTCATTTAATTGCTGTAAATCCTCTTTTGACATTGCACCGTCAAGTTTTGCCTTCCAGATTTTCAAATCCGGTATAATATTAGTGGTAACATAATCTTTTATATTATCCCTTAATTCCTGAAAATTGGCTTTAGGTGCTTCCTTGCAATATAAATGCTGAAAAGATATTAGTATTATTATTAATAAAGATAAAGGAGAAATATTAAAAATGATTTTCTTCCCCGGTAAGTAACAACCTTTTTCAAATATATTAAGCATAATGAATTATTCCTTTATATTAGCTCAAAAACTTACTTTAATTTTTTAGACATTTTAAAAACAAAAAAGTTTAATTTAACATGAAAATAAATATTAATTTATCATTCAGTTTTAAATAAGTATACAGTTCATCCGAGTGGTTTAACAAAGTTTGTAAATAAGTAAAACTTTTATATTACCTTGAAACAACTATACTGATTGGGGTTTTCTGAAGTACCAATTCACCTGCTTTTGGAAGTTGGGAGAGGATAGTATTAGGCATATATGTTTCGCTTTTATTATAAGTAATAGCACCAAGAAACAAGCCTGATTCCTGAAGAATAGGTTGAACTTCATTATATGATAATCCAATGAGATTTGGTACTTTGACAAGATTACCTGAACCTTTGCTTACAATAACATTTATTGTGCTTCCGGTAGATATATCTCTTCCCGGGCTAATATTTTGTTTTAATATCGTATCAGCTCCGGTAGAATCTGAAAAGATATACATTATGTCACCGAGTTGCAATCCCTTTCTGAGCATAAGAACTCTTGCTTCTCTGAGAGATTTTCCAATTAAATAAGGAGCAACACTTGTTTCCTGCCCTTTGCTGATGATGACAAATACACTCCTGCCAACTTTAACTACCGTACCGCTTTTAGGTGTTTGATTAATTACACAATTCGGAGGGGCTTTATCACTAAACTGAGCACCCGATTGAGTCATTTTCAAATCATATTTTGCTAATTGATTATCTGCTTCACTAAGAGTCTTTCCTACTATGTCAGGAACCGTAACAGTATCCGAATTGTGAATTAACAGAGGCATAATAATACTATCAAACAAAAAGAAAAATATTACAAATCCCACAATTATGCTTAAAGTAATAATCACATATGGTAAATATTTTTTCCACTCGACCATACTATTTCCAGATATTTATATTTGATTGACTACTTGTATCTTCCATGTTGTTTGCTTTTTGTTTTGAGCTGTTTTGGAACTTCTTTATAATGTTTAATACTTTCTAAAGTAAAATTCGCATTAATATAGTGTAAACCCGGTTTTGTGGTGTTATCAGCAAAATGCAAAGTTAATTTTTGTTCTAAAGTGCAAAAAAAATGAATAGGAATAAATTTTGTCATACTTATATCTAATTTTCCAAATCCATTTATGACTGATGTTACCTGTATGGGTTCTTTTTCAGTCATAACTTTCATATTACCTTGTCCGGTTTTAATAAATTCAAACCGCATACATTTTTCATTTAAGGTATCAATATTTTCTCTTGCTCTGCAAAGCAGGGTTTCATGAATTAACGGGACAGGTATACCGTTTTCAGGAATATCATCTGTTGATTCGGCAATCCATGTTTCATTCACAGTCTTACAGCTTTTTTGGAAGGGAAATATTAAATATGGCTGGAATGACCCACCGGGAGTTAATGCAGCTTTAGAACTATCGTCAAGAGTATACGAAAAACGATTCCCCAGAGAATCAATTTCATATTTAACAACCCTTCCAATCCAGGCAGAAGTTTTTCTTTCTACATCTTTCTCTTCGCCATGATTTTCGATACCTTTATATTCGATTAAGGATTGTGATAATAAAAAATGTCCCGAAGTATCAATAGCATCACATACAATAGCAATTCTTTCTTCCCTGTATCTCATTAAAGGCGTATCAAAATCTATTGATATACTATCAAATGAAATGACCTTATAAATTAAAGTATCACCAGCCTTAAATTTTAACATATAACATATCGAATCTTTTTTACCGGTAGAATTTGAATCAATGGAAATATCCTGGGAATATAAATTAATTGATGTTATGTACAATAAAATATATAAAATTACTCTAAATTTAAATCGTAAATATTTTCTTCTTTTTAAATATTGATTGTTTAACTTAAATTCCATAGTTTATAAGAAAAAATGAGGAAAAAATTTATTTGTATAATATAAGCAAAATTACAAAAAAACGTCTTCATGTAATTAAAATAATATTGTTCTCTAAAGATTTACTATTAAATTAGAAGTTGATTTTGCATCATTTTGCATTGCTAGTGCATTAAACCACTGCACGAGTAATTTATTAGATTCAAAGAACTTATTCTAAAGTTTGCATCAATTGCATCAAAAAATCAATTTTTTGAATATTCCCGAAAAGTATCTTCTAAATTGAATTAAGAATTATGAATTAAAAAAATAATTCTTAATTTTGATTTTTGAGTGAAATTAATATTATTTTCACTTTATAAACTTTAAGAACTTTATAAACTTTACAAACTTCCTTGGGCGCATTCGTCTAGCGGTTAGGACACGGCCCTCTCAAGGCCGCGGCAGGGGTTCAATTCCCCTATGCGCTACTCTTTTCAGTTGAAAGTTCTTAAAGTAGAAAGTTCATAAAGTTTAAAACCAAAAATTAGACTTTACAAATTTTCTAAACTTTACGAACTTTAAGAACTTTATAAACTTTATGAACTAATTATGGCTGAAATATCTAATAACGATACAACCCGAAAAAGGCTTGAAGAGATTGAAAAAGAACTTGCAAAGCTCGGATTCGAAGATTTGGAACTGAAGAAACGTTGGCAGGAAGAGAAAAAATATATAAAGCAAATCAGGGAATACAAAGCCGGAATCGAATCTGCCAAAATGCGTGCTGATGAATTTGAAAGAACGGGAGATTACGGCAAAGTAGCCGAAATCAGGTATGGCACAATTCTCGAACTTGAGAAAAAACTAAAAGAGGCAAATGCTAAACTTAATGAAGTGCAGGCTTCCGGCAAAATGCTGAAAGAAGAAGTTGATGCAGAAGATATTGCCGAAATCGTCTCCAAATGGACAGGTATTCCTCTCCAAAACATGCTCGAAACCGAAAGAACAAAGCTACTCAAAATTGAAGATAGAATTCATCAAAGGCTGGTTGACCAGGAAGAAGCCGTTACTGCTGTTGCAAATGCTATCAGACGTTCCAGAGCAGGCTTGCAGGATGCAAAGCGACCTCTCGGCTCATTTATTTTTTTAGGCTCTACAGGTGTCGGTAAAACTGAGATGGCTCGTGCTTTGGCTGAATTTCTCTTTGATGACGAAAATGCTCTAATCAGGATTGATATGAGCGAATATATGGAAAAATTCTCAGTTTCAAGACTAATAGGAGCCCCTCCGGGATATGTCGGGTATGAAGAGGGTGGTCAGCTTACTGAAGCTATAAGACGGAAACCTTATTCAGTCATTCTTCTCGATGAAATCGAAAAAGCCAGTCCCGATGTATTTAATCTTCTCCTACAGGTCCTCGATGACGGAAGGCTGACAGACGGGAAGGGAAGATTAGTTAATTTCAAAAACACGATTATTATTATGACCTCTAATCTCGGTACTGAAATAATTCAAGATAAAATTTTAAACATAACTGAAGAAAACCGTGATGGAATAATGTCGAAACTTCGTTCAAATATCATTGACCTCCTCAGAAAAAATATGCGTCCCGAATTTTTAAACCGTATTGATGAAATAATTCTTTTCAAACCTTTGACCGCCAGCGAAATTCAGAAAATAGCGGAACTCCAACTTAACAATTTAAAAGATAAATTTGCCAAAGAGGGCATTAAATTTGAAATTTCACCCGATGCTCTCGAATGGCTTGCCCATATTGGATTCGATGCCCAATTCGGGGCAAGACCTCTCAAAAGAGCTATTCAGAAAAATATAATAGACCCGTTGGCATTAAAATTGCTGTCCTCTGATTATATAACAGGCGATACTATTATTGTTGATACTTCCGAAACAGGAGGTTTTGTTTTCAATAAAAGTTCTTCAAGTTAATTATTGCCTGTTATTCTTGCATTAGCAAGATTTAATTTTTATAAATAACCGGGATGAGCAATGAAAAAATTTATTCAATTTAGATTTTTGATTTTTGATTTTAGATTTAAGAATAAAAAAAATAAATCTACAATCTTAAATCTACAATCGTACATCTATTTGACTATTGCAGTATTATCTACATTAATCATTACTTCCTGCGCCCATGCTCCGATTGAAGTTAAGAAAATCACCGGTTATAACGAAATCAAAGAAGGCGACGAAGCAACTATCGAGTGGGATTTCAAAAATGCCGACAAAGTTAAGATTGAAGGATTTTGGGGCGTGTTCGAACCCACAGATAAATTTTTCGTCAAACCCAAAAAATCCAGAACTTATAGAATCATTGCATATAGAGAAAACGGAGATTCACTTGTTGTAAATACGATTGTAAATATCAAGCAGGAAGCTCCTAAAGAAGTTAAAACCGGACCTACCTCAATCGAATATTCCAACTTAAAAGCATCTACAAATATATCCGATTATCTTGAGGGTTTTCTTCAAACTGACGGAACTATAAAACCCACTTCCCTGAAAGTTATGCGGACAATTTATCCATACAGCACCGGTAATTTTCTTGTCCGGGCATTACTCATGGATGAAAATGGTAATTTCCTGCAAGGATGTTCGCTCGACCAAAGTGCAAATTGGATTGCAACACTTAATTGCGACGGGCTGAATAACAATCTCAATATCGGAAATTTCACAGAAAGGGATAATTCTCTTTCTTCTAATATTGATGTCGGTATCCTATTGGATAATTCCTCTGCTGCAAAAAACAATGAAGATGTCCTTGCACAGATAAAGAAATTTATTCCGTTCCTCACACAAAAAGATAATATAATGCTTTCAGTATTTAACCATTCCCTCATTCCTGTTTTTAAATTATCAAGCCCTGATAAATCTTTTGTCGAAATGCAGGGATTCTTGTTACCCCCTGCTGATGGCTTGAATGCACTTTATAAATCTGCTTATCAATCAATTTCCGATTTAAATAAAGGATTGAATAAAACTAAAATTCTTGTCATCATAACTTTTAATGCAGATAATTCATCAATTATCTATACTTCCACCGACGTCGCCAAGATAGCCCATGATTCTGATGTCCCGGTTTATATCATCGGTATCGGAAATGCTATCGAGGGATACTTCCTGAAGTATTTATCCTCTTTAACCGGTGGTCGCTTTTACTATCTAAACATCGAAGACATAAATAAAATATCCGATGTATTAACTGAAATGGCGTTTTCTCAAAAATTCTATTATGAGTTTCTTGTTTCAGTCCCTAATGAATTTGTTAAATGCAATACCGTAAAATCGAATTTGGAATATAAATCGGACAAATCGGATTTAAACGATTTCATAAATATAATTCCAAAGCCTGAAATACAGTATTCACGTTACCAGGCACTTGCTACTTTCAATTATCGTGATATAAATATTTCTCCCGATTATGACGAAACTATTACTTCACTTGCAAAAGTTTTAACTGACAATCCTGCATCTATCGTCGAGTTGATAGGTAACAGCAGTATCGAAGGGAACAGTATAATTAATCTCGACATTTCTCTGAAAAGGGCTCAGGAAGTCAGAAAAATGCTAATTGCAAAAGGAGTAAATCCCGCTCAACTTCGTGTTCGTGCCGATGGTCCCAATAAGCCTATATATTATCTTCAAAATTCCCCATGGCAGCAACAGTACAACCGCCGTGTCGAAGTCAGATGGCTTGACCCTACTATTCTGCCCTATGAAATCATCGCCGATAAAGCCTGGACTGAAGAAGATGCCCTGAAAAAAGTAGAGGAATGGGAAGCACGCAGATTCAAATCATATTATGAACGCTACCTCCAGGATAACATCCCTACTTACAGGGTTAAACTCTGGGGCTATGCCACACTCGATGAAGCTGAAAATACCGTAAAGCTTCTCGATAAAAAATACAGGGACGGATTTGTAGTAGAATGAGGAATTAGGAGTGAGGAGTTAGGAATATAAAATTAATTAAGAATTAAAAATTAAGAATTAAAAATTAAATCAGTTGCCAGTACTCGTTTAAAATTTGTCATTCCCGCGAAAGCGGGAATCCAAACTTTATAAACTTTATAAACTTTAAAATTGTACGGACAGAACAGTGTTCTGTCCCTACCGCTAATACCCTCCAATACCCACCAAAAACCGCTTGCCAAGTCCGTCTGTAATTATTTTATTTCAAAGAACTTATCATGTGTATCCCACCAAAACCGCCAAAAAAAGTGATTTTTTCAAAATTTAATTGTATCTTTTTATTTAATTATCACTTGCAGCATTTACTTAATAACTTATATAGATATTGTCGGTACATTATTATTACTTAATTCTTCCTAACAACTATCAATTTTTTGGTTCATTGCTTGCATCGCTTCTTCATTAAGCCACTGCACGAGTAAATTAATTATTTCAAAGAACTTGTTCCAATGATTGCATCGTTTGCATAGAAAAATTGATTTTTTTAATATTCCTGAAAAGTAACGACTTGAAATAATTAAGAATTATGAATTAAAAATTAGAACTTAGGTCAATGCAAATTTGCATTAATAATTGCCTGAACGGTGATTTACTTTGTGTGCTTTGTGGTAAACTTACTATGCTTTGTGTTAATAGGTTTTCTAATAGGCACTTAACCGCAAAGTTCGCGAAGTTTAACGCAAGGTAACGCAAAGTTTTTTTACTTTACTAACTTTATAAACTTTACAAACTTTATAAACTCTTTTTTCAAAGAACAAACACTGCAAAAATATAACACAAATTTTAAATATTTTATTCAACCGTTTTTTAATTATTTTTTCAACCGTTTTTTCAATAGTTTTTTCAATAGTTTTTTCAACCGTTTAAAAAAGCATTTAAAATCTCGTTGGAAGTATATATATATTAATGATTTGAAAATATCACGTAGTTATTCCGTTCAAAGTCAAATAATTTTTTTAATATTTTGTCTAAAGTTAAGATAAAATAATAATTTTGACGAAAATGGATTTATTGCTATATTTATAAATAGCTCAGG
>JBEKWK010000095.1:0-9266 GCA_049513175.1 FCB group bacterium | reverse complement strand
AATATATATAATTATTTGGGTAATAGGATATACACTCAAAGAATTTCAAGTTCAAATGAAATAGATATAGATATATCCGGATATAATGTTGGGATTTATTTTTTACAAATAAATAATAAAATATATAAATTTATTAAATAAAGATAATAACACAAAAAACATGATGTTTAAACCTTATTTTCAAGAATAACCTTAGTAGCATAATGTTTAATTTATCATATAACCTTATTACCTTATTAAAGGAATTATGAAGATAATAAGGTAGGAAGCGGTATTGAGACAATTGTTTTTCTACTAAGGTTTATTTTGAAAATAAGGTTTTTGAAAGTACTACAAATTTGGTTAATCGTAATTGGGCTGTTTTCAATATATAATGAAAAATTTTTTTTGGTAAGTTTTTTCCTACTGTTCCGTTGATTTTGGTAATTAATATGGATTAATTTTATAATTTTGTTTTTAAAATGAAAAGCATTAAATTTTAACCTTATTTTACATTTTAACCTTAGTAGAAAATTTTTAGTTAGTCAAATAACCTTATTACCTTATTAGATTATGATGAAAGTAGAATTCAATAATTTATACACACATTTTGTGTTCACTACATTTAACAGGGAACCCCTGATTGCTGAAGTTCATAGGGAACGTATTGAAAAATATATCACCGGTATAGTTAATAACAAGGATTGTCAATTGTATGCGATATATGCAAATCCCGACCACTTGCATTTCCTTGTTTCGCGTTCTCCAAAACTGAATGAAGAAAGTTTAGCTACAATAATTGCCAACAGTTCTGAGAAATTTATAAATGAAAACAAACTCACTGGATTTCATTTCCGGTGGCAAACTTCATGTTCTGCATTTTCTGTTTCAAAAGGCGATGTTAACAGAATTTGCAAATATATTTTGAATCAACCTGAACATCATAAAAAGCATTCTAGTTTGGATGAATATGAAGAACTTAAAAAATATTACCAGAAAACGCTCATTCCTAAATAAGGTAATAAGGTAGGAAGCGGTGTTGGAAAATATTGCTACTAAGGTTATACTTGAAAATAAGGTTTTTGATGGTGCTGCAAAATTGGATAATCGTTAATGTTTATTAAAATCATAAGAATTTTAAGTGGTTTTTATAATTTTGTTTTAAAATGAAAAATATGATATTTATACCTTATTTTATATTTTAATCTTAGTAGCAGAATATTTAAATTGTCATTTAACCTTATTACCTTATTTGTGGGATTATGAAGGTAATTTTGATATTTTAAAATTTCGGATACCAGAGCAGGCATACTCTCGGTATGGAGAAATAGGTCGAGGAAGACGATTCGATTGGCTTCTCCCCGGAAACGGGGTGTATAGGCAAGTAATAGGTGGTTGTTTTTTGTAATACAAAATCAAGTTTCCATGCGGCTGTTAAATTGAATAATCCATATTTTGTTGGTAAGTTAACAATGAATCCCAATCCGAAAATCAAACCGGTTTGAGTATATTTTTTATTGTTGATTGAATTAAAAAACACGTTAAATCCTGTTGTACCATAAAAATTTACGGGTGAGTAAGGATTCATAATCCAATTGGCACTGATTTCAAAAATATTGTAAATACTCGGGGCAATCCAGGTTGAATCAACTTTTGGGTTTGAAATAGACGGTAAAATAACCGTGATTTTATCGTTTTTGGAATACAAAAAAGATGCCTCAAGCAGGCAATAATCAAGTATTCCATAATTAATGTCGCCTCCGAGAGCTGCAATTCCTTCAAAAGAGATATCACGAACGTTATTTCCGGGTAAATCATAAGTAGAAACAATAGTATTAAATCCTAAAATTGGACCGATACCAATAAATTTAGCATAAGGATTAATTATTATATCTTCATCAGTAACAGTTTTCGGGACAGGCGTTTCTTTTGCTGTCTGTGAATAAGCAGATGAAAACATAACAAAAGGAATAACCAAAAGGATTAAGAGTTTAAATAATTTTTTTGAAGTCTGGGTTGTCATTGAAATTACCTCATCTATTGAAATTGATTTTATTTCGGCGATTTTTTCGGCTACTTTCTTAGCGTTAACCGGTTCATTTCTTTTGCCTCTGTTAGGTACGGGAGTCATAAAAGGGGAATCGGTTTCAAGCATGATCCTGTCCAAAGGAACAGCTTTAACGACATCGGATAAATTTGACTTTTTAAAAGTGATATTTCCGGTAAAAGAAATATGAAAATCCAATTCAAGTGCTTTTTCCATTACATCTATTGCACTTGAAAAACAATGTAAAACACCGGATAGCGTACCATCCTGCTCCTCTTCGATTATTTTCAAAATATCCGTATCAGCTTCTCTGTTATGGACGATTACAGGCAAATGATGTTTTTTTGCTATTTTCAAATGCTTCCTGAATACCGTTTTCTGCACTTCGGAAGGAGCATAATCATAATAATAATCTATACCGGTTTCACCTATAGCTACGACTTTATTTTCTTCGCAATGTTTAGCGATAATTTCCATTTCGGCTGAACCCGCTTCCAAAGCATTATGTGGATGAATCCCCATTCCGCAGTAAATTTCGTTATATTCTTTTGTCAGGTTCAATATTTTATCAAAATATTTAGGTTCGACGCTTGGGATAATCACATATTCCAAGCCTTCATCCATAGCCCTTTGGAGAACTTCTGCCCTGTCTTTATCGTAAATATCAAAATCTATGTGAGCGTGTGTGTCAATCATTATTTTTATTATTTAGAAAGGGTTGTTTCAAAAGTGTCATTCTGAACGGAACGAAGTGTAGTGAAGAATCCAAAATCCGCATGAATACCGGATTCTTCGCTTCGCTCAGAATGACTTTCAAATTAGTTATATACCTATTTGACATACCCATAACCAAGATTAATTTTGAAATTCTTTCAGCTTTTTCATCACATCTTCAACATGCCCCTCAACTTTTACCTTGGGATAAACCTGTTTAATTATGCCTTTAAGGTCAATGATATATGTAGTCCTTATTAAACCTATTGATTTTTTCCCGTAAAGAATTTTTTCGCCGATTACATCATATAAATTGCATATATGCTTGTCTTCATCGCTTGCAAGATGAAAATTCAGGTTATATTTATCTTTAAAACCATCATGCGATTTGACGCTGTCCGGGCTGACTCCGATTACTACAGCTCCTGCCTTTGTAATTGCAGGCATATTATCGCGGAAACTGCATGCTTCAGCGGTACAGCCGGAAGTATTGTCTTTAGGATAAAAATACAAAACAACCCATTTCCCATTATAATCATGCAGGGATATTTCTTTACCTCCATCCGTTTCAGTTTTGAAATCCGGAGCTTTTGTACCCACTTCTAAAGCCATAATTGACTCCTTTATTTAAATATTATTAGTTGTAATTTCTTTAGCGCCCAATAAATCTATAATTGCTTTTTCAACAGGATGTTTATTTTCTATATTACTATCCTGTTTGGACTTTTCATTTGACGAATGAGGTTTATTTTCCTTGTGAGAACTTTTATTTTTTAAGTTGGTGGTATTTCCGGAATCGGTTTTATTCTTGGATGTTGTCTTTTCTTCTAACTCTGAATTTGAGGATTGGACATCGTCAACTAAAATTTTAATACCTACTTCAGCTCCGAAATGCTTAAGAAGCAAATCATGGAAGGTAGATTTTATATCATTCAGTTTTTCAGCAAAAAATTTGTTTTTAACCTGTATAACAACTTCACCGTTAAAAAATTTTGGTTGAATAATATCTTCCTGATGCAATGTCAATAAACCCGTATCACCGGTGGCATAGCGGGATAAAAATTCATTCCAGCCCTCTTGCAAATCTTCTTTTGTTATAAATTCTAATTTTCCTTTTGGTATTTCCGAAGATTTAACAGCAGTTGTGCTTTTCTCAATTAATTTTTCCACTACTGATTTTTTGATAGCTTCCTTAGGTAAATATTCGTCATTAGCCATTGACACTTCATTTTCGGGAATCGGATTGGGTCTTGTCTGAATCGAATAATTTGGTTTAGATTCTGCAACGTTACTATTGACTTGATAATTACCGGATTTAAGACTTTTAAGCTCATCGAGTAGGGTAGTAATTTCAATTGCTGAATCCATAGAAGCAAGCTGTATTAAGGTAAGTTCAAACCTAATTCTCGGTTGTGGTGCATATCTCAGGGATTGCTCTGCAGTGCTAACAAGCGTTAGATATCGCAAAATATCCGCTTTTGAAAAATTTGCGGATGCTTCAATGTATTTTTTAATAAATGACGGTGAGCTTTCGATATAGGATTTATCGAGTCCGACCTTTGCAGTAAGGATATTCCTGAAATGCTCCAGCAGACCGCCGAGACATTCCTGCAGGTCATAACCTTTGGAATTGACCTCTCCGGCAAGAGCAAACATTTCCGGTAAATTCCTTTCTTTTACCGCATCGCTTATCTTGAAAAAGAAGTCCTGGTCAATGAGATGGAGTGCGTCTGCCATTTTTATATATGTAATTTCATTCCCGCAAAAAGCAATTACCTGGTCGAAAATGCTTTGCCCGTCCCGCATCGAGCCGTCAGCCTTGCGTGCAATGGCAACAAGGGAATCTTCATCAATCTTTATTTTTTCATTTTCAGCAATATATTTCAACTGTTCGGCTATTTTTTCCACAGACAAACGGCGGAAATCGAATCTTTGGCATCGGCTGAGTATAGTAGCCGGTACTTTATGGGATTCTGTCGTTGCGAAGACGAATATTAGATGGGGCGGTGGTTCCTCAAGAGTTTTAAGCAGGGCATTGAAAGCGGATGTAGAAAGCATATGCACTTCGTCAATAATATACATCTTATATTTGCCGCTTACGGGAGAAAAACGCGAGTTTTCTCTTAATTTTCGAATATCATCAACGCTGTTATTCGAGGCTCCGTCAATTTCTATAATGTCCATTGAACGTCCTTCAAGAACAGCAATGCAGGAATCGCATTTGTTGCATGGTTCGGCATCCTGCGGGTTAGAGCAGTTCAAAGCGCGGGCAAGTATTCTTGCAGTTGTGGTTTTCCCAACTCCCCTTGGTCCACTGAAAAGAAAAGCATGGTGGTGGCGGTTTGTGCGGATGGCATTTTGTAGAGTTAATGTAATATGTTCCTGCCCGACTACATCCTTAAATTGCAGGGGACGCCATTTCCTCGCTGTAACTATATATTCACCTGATGTGTTATTATCCATAAAAATTTTGTAATTTAATATTTAAATAATTGTATTTTTAACAAAAATAAGCTACGAAAAATTAATGAGTATTCAAATAATTTTTATAAAAATTACAAGTTTCTTTCATTTTATAATAAAAATTAATAATATTAAAATATAATAAACGTTTTAAATTCTCATATAGTAAATAGTAGATATATTTGACGCTTGAATATGTAAATAATTGAGAAAAGTTCATGAAAATTTTGGTACAACTTAAGACTCTCGTTCCCATGCTCGACTCGACTGAGCTCGCCGAAGTCCTGCTTGGGAACGTTAAGGTTACTAAGCAGGAGCTTAGTAACCTGGGATTAAAATTTTTAATAAGAATATTAGTAATTTTATTGCTCCTGCAATTTCTGAATTCATCTGCTTATGCAGGTATGAATGTTCAAAAAGTTCTGCTGCCTGATAAAAAATTGCAAAGAACCTGCAAAGTTCTGCCAAATACTTTAATCATCAGGTTTAAGCCTGAGTTTGAAAATATCTTGATAAAAAAAGATAATATATATTTCTCAGATTTCAGTATAAATAGACAAATACTTAAACCTGAGCAAAGTCTAAAATATAATTCAGAGCTTAAAAAGAAGAACAGCACTCTATCAACAAAAAATGTTGAGAATATTATTAAAGCAGAGGAACCATTATTAAGAACCTGTATCATCGAGTATCAGGGCGACGAAGCACCTGAAAAATATGCTGAAAAACTCTTAAAAAGCCACCCGGAAATAGAAATCGCAGAGCCATATTGTCTCGATGAGATTTTAAAAATACCTAATGACCCTTATGCTCCAAGTCAAAAAATGCTTCTTACTATCAAGGCATTTAACTTTTGGGATACCATGGAAGGTGACACGAATGTAATTATAGGTATCAGCGATATAGGAGTAGACCAGAACCATGAAGACCTGACAAATTCAATAGCAACAAACTGGAAAGAGAAACCAAATGATAGCATAGATTATGACCATGACGGCTATATAGGAGATTTCCGGGGATACAATATGTCTTATTTAATAGATGGGACACAGCCTGATAATACATATAATTCTGATGACCACGGCACAAACGTTGCCGGAATAGCCGGTGCCACATATAATAACAAGAAAGGTATCGCAGGCGTAGGCGGGAAGTGCCGTATTTTCCCTATTAAAGCAGGTACCCTCAACCAGGCAGCAATTGATTACGGATATGAATCCATACTTTATGCCGCTGCAAGAGGCTGCAAGGTGCTTAATTGCAGTTGGGGCTCTGTAAAGCAATTTTCCTCTATTGACCAATCCGTTATTGATTATGCAGTTGCAAAAGGGGTAAGTATTGTTGCTGCAGGAGGCAATATAGATAACAATCTTACGGAAGTTTGGTATCCTGCGGCTTATAAAGGTGTTTTGGGAGTCGGTGAAGTTGACCAGTATGATGGTGCTACGGGAACTACCACTTTGGGTTCGCATATTTTGATTATGGCACCGGGTGATGGCGACTATTATACCGCTTTCAATAATACGTATGAACACACCGGTTCAGGTACTTCCTACGCTTCTCCTGTCGTTGCAGGCGGAGTTGCACTTATCAGGTCAAAATATCCACAGCTCGATGCAATGCAGGCATTGGAATTTACAAGGCAATGCGTGGATGATATTTCCGATATTAACCGTTCTGTTAAAGATATAATTCCCGGCAGGCTGGATTTGCTCAAAGCGGCGCAGACAGACCCTTTCTCTATACCTTCTGTCAGACCTGTTTCCGTTGAATACCGAAATACTTCAGGTGATTTAATGGACAGACTTACTATGAAAGATACTGCAACTGTTTCCATTAATGCATACAATTATCTCGGTGCGGCACATAATCTGAAATTTGTGCTATCTATTGCTCATGATGTATTAAAAACCGTGATTGTATTAGATTCTGTTGTGAATATTGATTATGTCGAAACTGACACTGCTTTGATAATAAAGCCTTTTAAGCTGGTTGACACTATGAGAAATACAAATAAAGTATTTTTGAGATGTGATATATACGGCAATAATAATTATCATGATTTCTTTTTAATACCTTTGATACCATCATCAGAAATTACTACTTTCAGCAATGATTCCATAAAATTTTCAATGTCAGACAGGGGGAAATTCGGTTTCGGAGGCTATAACGGCAATAAAGAAGGAGTAGGATTTGTTTATAAGAACAAAGGCAACCAGATATTTTCTAATGCAGGAATAATTGCAACAGAAAATTCAGCTAAAATCGTTTGCACATCATTCGGCTCTGGTCCTGACTCTGACGATTTCGATGTTATAAAGCCTTTAGTTAATCCCGACAGAAATATTGGAATCATACAGGATTCACAGGCATATTCCGATAATAAAATAGGCATCCGGATTCAACAAACAGTTTTAATGCCTCCTGCACCCGGAACTGTAGCCCGAATTGACCTTAGCTTAAAAAATGTATCTGATACAATTTTATCAAATGTAGCCGTGGGATATTATATTGATTGGGATATAGGAGCAAATACGGATAGCAACAGCGTCAGCCTGTTCTCCGAAGCAGTACCCGATACATTTGGCAACCGCACTGCCGCAACTGCAGAGATTGCCCAGGATGTGAATAATAGCCCATATTTCTCTATAGCGGTAATTTCCAATAATGCAAATGATATTCCGCAAGCGGCGGGGCTGAATTATGATGCTACTTCAAATTATCAATCAAGTGATTGGATTAATGCTTTAAACAGCGGTACATCCATACAATCACCGGGCTGGAATGACATAAGCATGTTAGTCGGTATGAAGTTCGCATGTGATATAGCTCCCGGTGATTCAAGATATTGCAGTTTCTTTATCGGCGGAGCAGATACTAAAGACACACTTACAAATATGATGAAGTCAAATATTATTGGTGCGGTTTCGGTTAAAGAGGGACAGAATCCTCATGATTTCTTAATTAGCCTGTCTCCACAGCCGGCAAGGGATTATATCACAGTTACAATAACTAATCCAGGCAATAATGAAGTCAATTTGAGCATCTGCGATATATTAGGACAGGATTTAATCAGTTCCACTCATTATTTCCTAAATTCTGGAACAAACCAATTCACTTTCGATTTGAGGAATTTTAATTTAGGAGTATATTTCGTGAAAGCAGTTTCCGGGCAGAATGTCAAAGCAGTACCGGTGGTTGTTGTGAAATAGAATTATTTTATATTCGTTTATTTATTAAGTTAAAAATATAATTGAGGTAAAAATGGCAATAACTATAGACAAAGTCATCGAAGATTTCGACCAGCTTACATTAGAAGAGAAACAATATGTTTCCGATGTATTCAGAAAACAATTAATTGAATCCAGGCGTGAATTGATAGCTGATAGGGTTAAAGAAGCTACTGCGAACTATGAAACCGGAAATATAAAACAAGGCTCTGTAGAAGATTTATACAGGGATTTGGAAAATGATACAAAAAAAAATATGTATACAAAAAACAGAGAAATTCCTGAAGAGTTATTACTAAACGGACCAATTATGTGTGATGAAGATTTTAATTTCTATATATCAAAAAAAGATAATTTGAATAAATAGAATAATTCTTAATTTTTCATTCTTAATTTTTAATTATTTTATCACAGCCATCTTACAGCTTCTAATCTCACCCGCTGATTTAAAAGTAACAATATACATTCCTTGCGATAAATTAGAAGTATTAAAATTCACAGAATGGCTACCGGCTTCGGTTTCTTCATCTAAAATATTTGCAATCAATTCACCAAGCAGTGAATAAACGCAGACCTGCACTTTGCTTCTTTCATTTATATTAAAGCTTATTTTTGCTTCATTTGATACGGGATTTGGAGAAATAGAAATATCATTTTTAGTTAAATTTTCTTCAACATTTGAAATAATAGAATCATCAAATCTTCTCAGATAACTATCGTTAGCATAGCACATAAAATAATTGCCTTTGGGAGATAAATAAATTTGTTGAACTAATGTTTTAGGAAAAGAATATGTTTTTATAAAACTTTTATTAATATAGTCATAAATACCT
>JBEKWK010000094.1:0-9292 GCA_049513175.1 FCB group bacterium | reverse complement strand
AGGAACAAAAGGAAATTCTGTATTTTTAACAACAAACAATGGAAATAGTTGGACTAAAAAGGATTCAGGCATAACAAATAAAGATATTACTTCCTTGTGTTCAATTGACAATAAAATTTTTGCAGGTTCTAACGGAAGTGGAATATTTTTATCAACTGATTATGGAAATAACTGGGAAACTAAAAATTCAGGATTATGGAATTCAAATATTAGTGCTTTTTATCTAAGTGGAAATAATTTTTTCACAGGTACTTGGGGTGGTGGAGTATTTTTATCTACAGATAATGGTGATACCTGGACATCAAAAAATCCGGATTTATTAAGTATGAATATTACTTCACTTGCAATTAATGGTGAAAATATTTATGCCGGTACATTTGACAATGGAATATTATTATCTACGGATAGTGGCAATAGCTGGTCAATTAAAAATTCAGGTTTGACTAATACTGGTATCAGTAGCATTACTTTAAAAGACGATAAAATTTTCGCAGGAACCTTCACTGGTGGAATATTTTTATCCACAGATAAAGGTAGTACTTGGTCTGAAAAGAATTCCGGGTTATTAAATAAATCCATATGGTGTTTATCTATCAATGAAGGTTATATTTTTGCTGGGACAAAGGGAAATGGTGTATTCAGAGCCAAGCTCAGCGACTTCGGCATAACCGATGTAAAAGAAGAAAAACCTGCAAATAATTCATTCTCAATTTATCCTAATCCTGCGAGTGATTTTGTTACTTTTGATATCCCTGATTTTAACAATGCAAAAAAATTAGAAATCTTCAATTTATTCGGTCAAAAGGTATTTGAAAGAGATGTAAAGCAGGAAAATACGACTATTAATATAGAATTTCTGCCTATTGGCGAATATTTTGTAAGGGTAGGACAGAATCAGCAATTATTAATGAAATATTAATTACCAATCTGATTTTTGAAAATTTTTAAAAACTATTCACTAATAAAAATAAATTTTTCTTCTATCATAAACGTATTTATTACTATTTTTGAATAAAATATTATAATAATTGGGAAAAAAATGAAAAAAGAATTTCAAGTCGTTATAGAAGAAGATAGCGAGGGATGGCTTATTGCCGATGTTCCTGCTTTGAAGGGCTGCCATACCCAGGCAAAATCTTATGATTCTTTAATAGAAAGAATTAAGGAAGCTATTGAATTGTGCCTGGAGGTAGAAATGGATGAACAAAAAACTCATTTTGTGGGAATTCAAAATGTAATTGTTGAAGTATGAGTAATATTAAAACTTATAAGGGAAAAGAGCTTATAAGCATACTGAAAAAGATTGGCTTTGATGTAATCAGAATTAAAGGCAGTCATCATTATTTAAAGCACGAAGACGGTAGAGGTACAGTGATACCTGTTCATTCAAATGAGGATATCGGTATTGGATTGTTTATGAAAATACTGAAAGATATAGATATATCTAAAGATGATTTCGAGAAGCTTTAGTTCTTCAATTCACAACGGTCAAGTCACAATAAATTTTTAAAATAAAAGGTGATATAATGAAAGCAGAATACGACTTTTCGAAAGGAACAAGGGGTAAATTTTACAATCCCGATGCAAAACTTAATATACCTATCTATCTCGATAAAGAAGTGCAGTTGTTCGTCGAAGAAATTGCTAAGAAAAGGAAGAAAGACCCGGCATCAATTGTAAATTCCATAATCAAAAAGAATATTCAATTATATAAAACTATGCTATAATGTTTTTCCTATCATAAGGTCAAAAATAGAGCTATTATTTTAAAATTCATCCGGCAAAGTCTTCATCTGGGCATAGGTAAATACAGGTCCGTCTTTGCAAACGTAAACATTGCCGATATTGCACCTGCCGCACTTGCCTAAGCCGCATTTCATGCGGTTTTCGAGTGTTGTAATGATATTTTCTTCCTTAAAGCCGAGCTTCAGCATAACGGGAAATGTATATTTTATCATAATTGGCGGACCGCAGATGATAGCAATAGTATTGTCGCCGGAAGGAGCTACTTTTTCGACTATTGTTGGAACAAAGCCGATTTCTCCTGTCCAGTCACTTGTTTCGCCTCCCGGGTCGACTGTAACGACGGTTTTCACATCGGGCATAGCTTTCCAATCTTCAAGCTCCCTTTTATATACCAAATCCTGAACAGTCCTCGCTCCGTAAATAATTGTTATGTCTTTGAATTTATTTCGCATGTCTAATGCATTCCAGATAATACATCTCACTGGTGCAAGACCGATACCGCCGGCTATGAAAACAATGTTTTTCCCTTCCATCTCTTCGATTGGGAATGCATTGCCGTAAGGTCCGCGTAAACCCATTGTATCGCCGACATTCAGCCTGCTCATGGCTCCGGTTACTTTACCAGCCATCTTGAATGAACATTCAATATTATCCATTCTTGTTGGTGAGGATGCTATGCAAAAAGTACATTCGCCCTCGCCGAACACTGAATATTCAGCGAATTGTCCTGCTTTGAAAGCAAAATTATTCTTTATTTCAGGATTCTTAAATTGAAGCTTGAAGGTCTTTATATCAGGCGTTTCATCTATAACATCAATAATTTCCACCAATTCGGGTTTATAGATGTTTTCAGGCATATATTCTGTATTTACGCTAAGATTTTCCATTTTACATCAAATTTATATTTATAATACTATAATTTCTCAATATTTTCGACTAATTCACAAATATCAATTCCGACTCCGCATCCGCGTGAACATCTGCCACAGCCTGTGCAGAGAATTTCATTAAATTTGTCGGGATAATATTTGAATTTATGCGATATTCTCTGCCTGAATCTTTGAGCTTGCCCATTTCTCGGATTATGTCCCGATGCATGTTTAGTGAAAATGCCAAACTGGCAGCAATCCCAGTTTTTGACGCGTCTTCCTTCATCGAAGCCATAGCTCTCGTCCACAATATCGAAACAATGGCAGGTCGGGCAGACATAGGCACATTGGGCGCATCCAAGGCATAATTCGCCGATTCCCTTCCAATATGGATGCTCGAAATTATTATCCAGCCAGTTTTTAATATTTTTGTCGTCAAATCTCTTTGCAGGCACTTCAGGAACCACTGAAGGCTTGAATTTATCAGGTTTATATTCGCCTAACATTTCCATAAATGGCTTTATAAATTCCTCTCCCTTTGGAGTTACGATTTGAAATAAATATGAACCGTTTTCAAGAGGAACCATAAATATATCGGAACCTTCGTTCGATTCCGGGCTAAGTCCTACGGAAGTGCAGAAGCAATGTTCGTCGCGATATCCGCATTTCATCCCGATTATAACTGTATTTTCCATTCTTTTATTAAAGAATTCGTCCTTATAATCCCAATTGAAAACCTTGCTCAATATCCCAACTGCAGCAGTGTCACATGGCTTTGCACCGAAAATAACGGTTTTGGGAGCAAAATCCGGCGGGTCAATTATATCAATTTCTTTTTTATTCCGCTTGAAATAGAAAATTGGTTCGGATTTCGGGAAGAAATACTGCTTCATCGAAAGGTTTGTCGGCTTTGAATCACTCCTTGTAACCATTTCATTCCCATCGGAAATTACATGGAAGCAAGTTCCGTCGGAAGCCTCGGAGATGACTCTCCAACCCTGCCCGATTAACTGCGAAGCAAGTTTATTTATATTTTCTGATGTTATAATATATTCTTTCATTTGAAAAAACCTTTAAAGAGAATTTAGTTTATTTAATAAAATCTTCTTTGTCTTCAAATTTATATGTACCGACTAAGGTCGGCTCATCAAGATTCATACCGGGCATATAATTAAATTCGGTTCTTGCGGTCATGCCCATTTTCATATTTAAAAGCGAAAGCGGAATATCCATAGGACAAACCCTGTCGCACTCGCCGCAGCCAACACATCTGCCGCTCTGGTGGAAAGCCCGTATAATATTCCAGGAGAAATTCCCCCTGGCACTTGCGCTTGTCTCAATCCATTGGGGCATATTTTTATCCACAATGCACTGCTCGCAATAGCACAAAGGACAAGCCTGGCGGCAGGCGTAGCATTTTATACATTTCTCAAATTGCGATTCCCAGTAGTTCCAGCGTTCCTGTGCGGTCATTGTATCGAATTTTGCCATAATTTCGTTTACTTTTGAAGCCGCAGGAGAAAGATTCTCCAATTCACCGAGTAAAACATCATAAACTTTTGGTGTATGGACAGTGCAGGTCAGGCATTTAGGAGCTATATTTTCCAATTTCCATTCAAAATCGAAATCTTTTACAACTCCATTGCAGTTCATGCCGATAATATATAAATTTTCCCTTTTAATCTGGCTTTCCTGGATTAGCATAGTAATTGCACGGACATCACAGCCTTTAGCGAATATACCGATTTTCTTTTCTTTTGGTACATTCAGACGGTTTATATAGACCGACAGATTATTCAAGCAATAATTATTAAAAACAAATTTTTCCGCTTCCTGCGGAGTATGAGCTATAAATGGTTTTGTTTGGTTTCCATAGCCTTGCATATAGCCGATAATGTATTCTACCGTGCCTGATTCAAGCAATTCCTTAGCTGTTTTAACTATATCAGTCATTTGAGTAATTCTCCGTATATATTAAAACCCATTCTTTATTGAATAGGAATTTCAATTTCCCTTGTAATTTTTTTATATTGTTCGAAAGGACCTTGCCCGCGAACAGTTTCAATAACATTATCAACAATATCCACCCACTTTTTCCCTTCGGAAGCCGAGACCCATGAAAAATGCAGTCTTGTAGAATCAATCCCTACAAAATCGAGTAAATTTTTAAAGAAAGTCCAGCGTCTTCGTGCATGGAAATTACCTGCATTATAATGGCAATCCCCGGGATGACAGCCGGATATTAGAACTCCGTCTGCACCGCGCTCAAAAGCTTTTATAATAAATACAGGGTCTATCCTGCCAGTCCATGGAACACGGATTAGTCTTGCATTCGGCAATTGCTTCAATCTCGATGTTCCTGCAAGGTCTGCACCTGTGTATGTACACCAATTACAGACAAAAGCAATTATTTTAGGCTCGAATTTGTTTGTATTTGAATTAATATCTGTCATAAATCTATACCTCTGCTAATGCATGAATTTCTGCATAAATTTGTTCATCTCTGAATCCGAGTAATTCTACGGATTTGGAAGGACATGTGGCATTGCAGGTGCCGCATCCCTGACATAAGCTCGAATTAACATAGGCAACAACTTTAATTACATTGCCGTTTCTATCTTTGATTTCTTTTCTTTCTATAGCACTATAAGCACATACCTTCTGACAATAGAAACATCCGGCACAAGTGGATTCGTTCACCTTTGCGACAATCGGCTCTCTTTCGAGAATATCCGAGCCGAAAAGCACGAGAGCCTTTGCGGCGGCGGCTGAAGCCATCGCCACACATTCGGGAATATCTTTTGGCGAATGGCATGCTCCAGCAAGGAAAATTCCGCCTGTGCTAGTTTCAACGGGTCTCAGTTTGGGATGAACTTCGGACAGGAAACCGTATTTGTCATACGGCACGCCTAAAGTCTGGGCAAGCTTCGGAGCTTCGGGCTGAGCTATCATTGCCGTAGCCAAAACCACCATATCTGCGTCAATCTCTACTGGTAAACCGGCAATTGTGTCCTCGCCTTTCACAATGTACTTTCCGTTCTGCTCATAAATCTTAGATACACGTCCTCTTATATAGACCACTCCATCCTCTTCTATTGCACGCCTTACAAACTCCTCATACATCTTACCGCCTGCGCGTATATCCATATAAAACACATAAGCATCACCATCATGAACTTTGTGCTTGTACAGCATAGCATGCTTCGCGGTGTACATACAGCAGATTTTACTGCAATATGAAATTCCTTTCGATTCGTCTCTTGACCCTACGCACTGTATAAAAACTATCTTTTTGGGTTCTTTTTTATCCGAAGGCCTTAAAATCTCGCCGCTTGTAGGACCGGAAGCACTTGCTAATCTCTCAAACTGGAGACCGTTGATAACATCTTTATATTTACCGTAGCCGTATTCACCATATCCCTTGTAAATACTCTCCGGTGCTTTTTTATCTATAGTATATAATTTATATCCTGTCGCCGCTATAATAGCTCCTACATCTGCCGTAATATATGAATCCTCCTGTGCAAAGTCAATTGCCTCCCTTCCGCAGACTTTAACACACATAGAGCATTTCCCGTTCTTATAGTATGTACAGACTGTTTTATCTATTACTGGAATATTAGGGACTGCCTGTGGAAAAGGCACATAAATAGCAGTTCTTGTAGCTAAACCTTCATCGAATTCACTCTTAGCTACTTTCTTAATGGGGCACTTCTGAATGCAAAGACCACAGCCTGTGCATAATTCTTCTTTTATTTGCCTTGCTTTTTTCTTAATTGTAACCTTGAAATTACCTATGAATCCCTCGACATTTACAACTTCCGAATAAGTCATAAGTTTTATATTTGGATGCTGGTAAACCTCCACCATTCTCGGTGTTAGGATACATTGTGAGCAATCGAGTGTTGGAAAAGTTTCGGATAGCTGGCTCATATGCCCGCCAATTGAAGGCTCTTTTTCTACAAGTATAACCTCAAATCCTGCATTTGCTATATCGAGTGCCGATTGGATACCTGAAATCCCGCCGCCAATAACCAATGCCCTTTTTGTAACAGGCACTTGAATCGGGAATAGAGGCTCATTATATTTAACCTTTTCGACAGCTAATTTAATTAGGTCAATAGCTTTTCTTGTAGCTGATGGTATATCATCGTGTATCCATGAGCAATGCTCTCTAAGATTTGCTATTTCCACTAAATATGGATTAACACCCTCTGAGGCGGCGGCACGTCGAAATGTCCTTTCGTGCATATGGGGAGAGCAGGAACCTACCACAACGGCATCCAGCCCTTTTTCCCTGATTGCATTTTTTATAAGATTCTGACCGGGGTCTGAACACATATATTTATAAGCTTCCGAATGAACCACACCCGGAAAATAAGATGCAAACTCTGCGACTGTTTCACAATCAACAGTCTTCCCTATATTTTCACCGCAATGGCATATAAAAACACCTATTTTCATGCAGCAACCTCTTTTTTCATAAGTTTTTCGATTGTTGGTACAGGATTGATAAAATGAAGATTCAATCCCAGCTTTTTATATTCAATTCCAAGAGAAAGCCCGATTAACTCGCTTAAATAAAGAATCGGGATTTCCGTATGATTTTTAATTGTCTTTTCTATACTTTTCTGACGCATATCGAGATTGGAATGGCACATAGGGCAGGCTACCACTATTGCATCCGCTTTGTGTGATATTGCGTCGTCAATTATTTTCTTTGATAATTTTTCCACTATGTCTGTATGAGCTATTGAATGGGCTGCACCGCAGCATTCTGTTTTAAAGTTCCAGTCAACAGGATTTGCTCCAGTAACCTTAACAAGCTCTTCCATGGATGTAGGCTCTTCTGAATCATCGAAATCAATTAAGCTGGTTGGTCTTAATAGCAGGCAGCCATAATAGCAGGCAACATTAATTCCGCCCAAATCTACCTTTTTCATTTCGGAGATTTTTTCTTTGCCAATCTGCTGAAAATACTGAATTATATTTATTATATCGAGTCCATTTTGATATTTGGTTTCAAGTATGCTCTCAACTTTCTCCTTCATCTTATTATTGGAATTGAGTTCGTGCTTAGAGCTTAAAAGCCTGTTATAGCATGCGGCACATGGAGCAAAGACACTGTCGAAGCCCTGTTCCTTAGCCAAAATCAGATTTCTTGCAGGAAGTGCTACTGAAAGCAAATGACTCGAAATATGGGCTGATGATGCACCACAGCAATTCCAGTCATTAATTTCATTAATTTCTCCTCCCAACGCTTTTGCGACTTCCCTGAGGGATTTATCAAATTCTTTTGATGTTCCTGTTAGGGAACAACCGGGGAAATATCCTGTTTTCATTTTTTATTTTCCTCCCCTGTCTTTTTGAAAATCTCTTTTATTATGCTTCTGTTTTTTATATTGTGAGGCATAATGCCGATTTTCCCTTTAAAAAACATTGTCGGTGCAACATCCATATCCTGCAATAAGTGCATTGTGTTTAGTTTGTATTCCATAACTAAGCCCATTTCGTAAGCTCTGCCGTGATTTTTAATTTGGTCAAGAAAAGCTTCATGGAATTTGACAACATCGTCATCGGGCATGGAGGCACCATGGCGGATTGCAACTTGACGTACAGCATCCATGAAAGCGGCAAGGTCAAAGTTTTTCGGACATCTGGAGGTGCAGGTCAAACATCCCGCACATAACCAAATTGTAGCAGAATTTAATGCCAGGTCGTAAAAGCCGAGCTGAAAAAATCTGACTATTTTATTAGGTGGGAGCAAGGCGAACTCCCTGACAGGACAGCCTGCAGAGCATTTTCCGCATTGATAGCAGATAGATGGGTCCTGACCCGTTATTTCTATTATTTCTTCCACTATGGGATTTTTATGTGTAGCTACCATAATTTAAAATCTATTTATTAAAATATATTGTGAAAAAATTCACAACCAAAATTATGAAAAAGTTGCCAACTATCCAAATCTATAACTAAGATTTTTTCCCTTGATTATAACAGATTTTAAAACCACAAATAATATAATTATAATAAAATCAATAAATTAAAGAAATAACTAAATTAATCAGTCCTTATTACTTCAAAAAATATTTTACTTTTGTAACCATAAGTATCATTATTCATCAGTTTTGGTTTCCGGTTCGACAACTTTGGTCTCAGTAATTATTTCTTTCTTCTTCCTCGTAATAAATAATGTAACAAAAATTATTAATCCTGAAATTACGGCACAAAGTAATATAAAATAGAAAATGAATTTATTGTTATACTTTTCAAGCTCCTGAATTTTTGAAGCTGAAAGGCTATCAGTACTGCCTTTAGCTTTTTGCTCGGAAGCACCTTTAAAGATGAATTTTGCCTGGTCGGGATGTTTGCCCAGCCATTCGATATTTCCTGATTCAATATCGTATATCCCCGCTTCTATCAAAAGTTTTCCCGATTTGACGCGCTGCCTTAATAATTCACTTTTTGCAAAAATATTTTCGATTGATTGGTATATATTTAATTTGATTGTCTCATTTATTAAGAGTGAACCTGATAAATTTGGAAACAGTTTCCTTGCTTTGTCAGCCGAGGGTTTGATATAATCTGCAACTTCGGTTACATGGCTTTTAAGAGATTCGTTATTTACTACTGACGAAACGAAATCACATTTTGTATGTCCCAAAACAAGCAGCAGG
>JBEKWK010000093.1:0-9293 GCA_049513175.1 FCB group bacterium | reverse complement strand
TGCTCTTGAAATTACAATTATTATTATGGAAAATTCTTTTATTAATATTAAAAGAATAAAAATGAATAATATTGGAAATCAATTGAGCAATAGAACAAAAAAAATATTTTTATTTCTGACAAAATTTTTGTTTGAAATTTTAATCAATTATTTTTTGCATTACCTTTAAAATCATCCTTTAAACTTTTTTTTTAAAATTTATGATAAAAAAAATTTCATATTTGTGTTATATCTTAAAAGTTTCACCTACTGTATTAAAAAATTGTAGTACGAATGTGGAAAAATATTATCGTACTTTTACTCAGAAAAAAATTAAAAATGGACAAATAAAAATAAGAGAATTACAAGAAGTAAAAGAACCATTAAAAACAATTCAAAGAAAAATTAAAACAAACATTTTATCAAAATTACCTATTCATGAAAGTGCATTTGGTGGTGTTAAAAAACGTGATTGTATTTTACATGCAGCAAAACATTTAGGTAAAAAATTTCATTTTTCAACTGACATTAAAAAATGTTTTCCTTCTATAAAACCAATAATGGTTTATAATTTATTCATTACATATGGATTTTCACCAGATGTAAGCAGATTATTAACACTATTAACAACATATAAAAACGAACTTCCTCAAGGTTCTCCCACTAGTACATATTTAGAAAATCTAATTTTTTATAATATAGATATACTATTAAATAATTTAATTTTAAAAAATAATATTATATATACTAGATTTGTTGATGATATGATATTTTCTTCTAATAAAGATTTTAAAGAACATACTAATGAAATTATTTCTATATTAAGAAATAATAAATTTAATATTAGTCATAATAAAACATATTACAAACTTGGGAAAATTCCTGTAACAGGTGTATTAGTTGGTAATAATTATTTAAGACCATTAAATGAGCACATTAATAAATTGAAAAATCTCGAATATAATTCTTCTTCATATATAGGTTTAGATTCTTTCCTTAGTAGAATAATAAATACCAGAAAAAAAAATAAATCTTATGCCTAATCTTTGCGTGAAACTTGGCGTACTTTGCGTTTAAATGCCTTTGAATCAGTTGTCAGTTCTTGGTTTTCAGTTATCGGAAAAAAACTTTGTGAGCTTTGTGTCTTATACTTTGTGTCCTTTGTGTTAAAATGCTTTTTGAATCAGTTGTCAGTTATCGGTTTTCAGTTATCGGAAAAACCTTTGAGAACTTTGTGTCTTATTCTTTGTGCACTTTGTGTTAAAATGCCTTTTCTTGCTCCCACTCAAGCATGTATGGCTGAAGCCCGGGAACAAAAAAACAAAATAATCCGTCAGATAAATCAGACGGCAATGATAATAAAGATATATTACAAGACAACGAAATAAATTTCGTGTTACAATTTACTTCACTTTATGAACTGTATAAACTTTATGAACTTTACTAACTGCTAACTGACTACCAAACTTCTTTATTTTTCAAATACTCGTCTATAGCTTTTGCAGCCTTGCGACCCGCACCCATAGCCAATATAACGGTAGCTCCTCCGGTAACGATATCGCCACCTGCAAAGACACCTTTTTTATTGGTCTTCATAGTAGCTTCTTCGACTAAGATATTGCCCCATTTGTTGACAGCCAAATCAGGAGTAGTCTTGCTGATAATAGGATTGGAACCGTTACCTATTGCGACGACAGCAACATCAATAGGAATTTCTTCGATAGCACCTTCTATCGGTACAGGTCTTCTCCTGCCGGATGCATCCGGCTCACCGAGTTCCATTCTCTGGATGGTAACGCTTTTCAACCAGCCGTTTTCATCGCCTTTAAACTCGAGCGGAGCAATGAGCAGTCTGAATTCCACGCCTTCCTCTTTAGCATGCTTTATTTCCTCTATACGGGCAGGCATTTCTTTTTCGGTCCTCCTATATAAAATAATGCCTCTCGAAGCACCGAGCCTTAAGGATGTTCGGACAGAATCCATTGCGGTATTTCCGCCACCGAAAACAGCAACGCTTTTTCCTTTTATGTCGAACATTGGGGTATCGCTAACGGGAAAATTATAAGCCTTCATCAGATTGACTCTTGTCAGGTATTCGTTTGATGAATAAACACCGTTCAGATGTTCGCCGGGTATATTAAGGAAATAAGGCAGACCGGCACCCACTCCAACGAAAATGGCATCATAAATCTCAAGAAGCTCATCAATAGTATCAGTCAAACCGATTACGGCATTTGTTCTGAACTCTACACCTGCCGACTGCAAACCTTCAACCTCGGCACGTACTATTGCTTTCGGTAAACGAAATTCGGGAATACCATAAATCAATACGCCGCCGATATCATGCAAAGCCTCGAAAACTGTTACATCATGCCCCATCTGGATTAAATCCCCTGCACAGCTAAGTCCTGCAGGACCACCACCGACAATAGCTACTTTCTTACCGGTCTTTGCTTTTATTTCAGGCTTTTGCAAGCCGATATTCGTTCTTTCCCAATCCGCTACGAATCTTTCAAGGTAACCGATGGCAACCGGTTCATTCTTTTTCCCGACAGTGCAAAGGACTTCACATTGCTCTTCCTGTGGGCATACTCTACCGCAAACGGCAGGCAGGGCATTATCTTTTTTAAGAATAGATGCAGCAGCTTTAAAATCCCCTTCCTCAACTTTTTTCACGAAAGCCGGAATATTAACAGACACAGGGCATCCTGCTACACAAGGCATATTTCTGCATTGGATACAGCGTAAAGCTTCATCGTGAGCCATTTCTATTATATAACCCAGATTCACTTCTGAAAAATTTTTATTTCTAACATCAGGCTCCTGTTCGAGCATATGATGGCGTTGAATCAGCATTCTTTCTTTATTACTCATTTCAGGCATCTATCGTCTCCTTTTCTATCATTTTATCTAATTTGCAAAATTCACCTAATGAATGTTTTTCCTGTAACAAATACATTCTGTTTCTTTTTGTCAGAATATCAAAGTTAACTTCATGAGCATCAAATTCAGGACCATCAACACAAACAAATACGGTTTTATCATCAACGATAGCCCTGCACCCGCCGCACATACCCGTACCGTCAACCATTATCGGGTTAAGACTGACTACTGTTTTTATATCATAAGGCTTCGTTACCTTTGCTACGGCAGCCATCATAGGAATAGGACCTATTGCGAGTACAAAGTCAATTTTCCTTCCTTCATCAATTAATTCCTGGAGCTTTTGAGTAACAAAACCATGAAAGCCGTATGAACCGTCATCTGTTGTAGGATATACTTCATCGCATACCGCTCTCATTTCATCTTCCAATATTACGAAATCCTTCGTTCTTCCGCCTATTATACTAATAACATGATTGCCCCCTTCTTTGAGAGCTTTTGCGGTTGGAAATGCAATCGCAGTACCCACTCCACCTCCGATACTCACAGCAGTTCCGAATTTTTCTATATGAGAGGCTTTTCCTAAGGGACCTACCAAATCCTGTATGAAATCCCCTGTTTCTAATGTATTCAGATGTTTTGTAGTTTTACCAATCCCCTGTACAATTAGTGTAATTGTCCCTTCTTTAGTATCCGAATCAGCGATAGTGAGAGGGATTCTTTCACCATCCTTATGAACTCTTAAAATAATAAATTGTCCTGCTTTTCTTTTCTCGGCTATTTTGGGAGCTTCAATCTTGAAAAGTTTGATGTCCGGTGCGATGAATCTTGCTTCTACAATTTTGTTCATTTAATTACCCCTTTATTCAGGAAAACGTTAATTGCAATTATCTATTATATAAAATTTTGGGTACCGTATAGAAAATATATTCAATCCATAATTCTGTTAATATCAAATTAAATATATACTCTAACAGTATTTTAAAACATACATTTTCATATATTTAAAAAAACACAATAACAAATTTAGATAAAAATATTTATTGAAAAAAAATTACAAATACTATTTAATTCAAATTCAAAAATAATATGCTTTAAACTTTCGTATACAATATGACAAGATTTAATAATAATTATATTTGAAAACAAAATTCCGGGCAAATTTCATAAAATTTTGAACTTAAGTTCAATGTCAATTTATTACCCAAACGTTGTATTCTTTGAAAAATACTTAGTTTTAACTATCTTTGTAATTAGTTATTCTTAACACATATTTATAATAGTAAAAATTGAGAGATTATATATGAGTTTAACTGATGCACCTGCTTATATAAAATTGAAAATATCGGCTATAGAATCCGAAACTGAAGTCAAAAGAAAATTAACCTCTATAGGTATTCATAACGGGGATTTATTATTAAAATTAAATTCTTCAAAAATCGGCGCCGTACTGATTAATAACCTTTCATCAGGCAATTCGAAATTAGCTTTAGGAAGAGGTTTAGCCGATAAAATTCATGTGAATTATGACGGCTAAGACAATTGTTTTAATCGGACAGCCTAATGCCGGTAAAAGCACACTTTTCAATGTATTGTCTGATATAAAAATATCAACTTCAAATTTCGCCGGCACAACCGTCAAATATACCGAATGTGAGATTGACATCAATGGAAACACATATCGTCTTGTTGACCTACCCGGAACCTACTCTCTAAATGCAGTTGACAAAGCTGAAGAAATAACACTCGGATATTTAAAAGAAAAAGATATAGCTCTGATAATAAATGTAGTGGATTCTACATTAATTGCAAGAAGTCTCGAATTATCTATCGAACTAAGTGAAATTGGGATTCCGATTATCATTGCTTTAAACATGCAGGATGAAGCCGAAAGACATGGTATATTAATTAACGACCAAAAACTTTCAGAACTCCTGAAAATACCCGTTATTCCAACTTCTGCTGTCTTAGGTAAAGGCGTCAGAAGACTTGTTGATGAATGTGATAAAATAATCAACAAAGGTATTGATATAAGTCCTGCTCAATTTGAATTTACTCATCATATTGAAGTTGATATAAAAAAACTGACTGAACAAATATTAAATAATACAAATACAGGGAAAGTTCTACCAAGATTTTACGCAATCAAATCAATAGAGAATCCAATCATGGTACCTGATAATATCTTATCGGATATTTCAATCATGAGAGATTCTATTATTAGTGAAAACTATGAATTACACAGAAAAGACAGTTTTGAAATAATAGCTTATGAGAGACATCATCTTGCTATGAAATTATCAGAAGAGGTTACTACATTTGTCAAAAGGCATACCAGACCTAAGAGAGAAAAGTTAGATGATTACCTCCTGCATCCTTTTTTCGGATATTTCTTTCTGGGTGTTTTTGTATTATTATATTTTTCTATAATTTTCATTGTAGGAAGCTTATTAAGCAGTTTAATAAAAATCCCACTTGTTACTGTGTCTTCTCTTTTCTACCCTCTTAAAACCAACAATTTATTTTTATGGTACTCTTTGAACGGAGTGTTAATGGGAATTACAGGATTGCTGGAAATAGTGCTGCCATATTTTTTACCTCTTCTATTTCTTACATCTTTAATTGAAGATTCCGGATATCTTGCAAGAGTTGCTTTTCTGATTGATGGTGTTATGCATAAAATTGGTTTACACGGAAAATCTGTAGTACCATTTATTCTTGGCTTTGGATGCTCAATACCGGCAATTTATGCTACGCGAATTATAGATAACAAAAAAGAAAAATTAATAACAGCTATCTTAATTCCTTTCATTCCCTGTTCAGCAAGAACCTCAGTGATATTCGCAATGGCAGCGGCAATAACAGGTCCTGTTTGGGCAATAGTAATTTACTTATATGTAATTTTCATTATAGCTTTAAATGGAAAAGTTATGTCAATTTTCATTTCAAAGCCTATGGGACTCATACTTGAAATTCCCTCTTTGAAATTACCTTCACTAATGAATATCCTTAATAAAACCTGGTTTAAAATCGTTGAATTTGGTAAATCTGCAGGATTATACCTCATAATCGGAAGCATGGTATTGGGGTGGATTGAATATTTCAACGTAGCTAAATACATAAATATAATTTTTTCACCTATTGTTCAAACTATACTAGGATTACCTAAGGAGGTCAGTACAACTCTTGTTTTCGGTTTTTTCAGAAAAGAGCTTTTATTAGTAATGCTGACCCAGGCTTTCCAGGTAAAAGATTTGTCCCATCTTCCGATGACTATAAATCAAAGTGTTGTTTTTATTATATTTTCAATTTTGTATTTTCCTTGTTTTGCTACTTTTATAGTGTTAATGAAAGAATTTGGGAAAAAAACTGTAACTATTTCTGCTTTATTATGCTTATTTGTAGCGACGTTATCTGCTTTAATATTCAATATTATTTTAAACTTATAAAATTAATTTTTTGTTTTAATTATATAATAAATTTATGATAATACTGTTGTGAAAAATGTAGTAATTAAAACTACATAAAAATTCTAAAATTTACTACAAAATTTTCAATTAAATACCTATATAAATGTTATAAAAATCTATTAATTTTGCTATTATCACAAAAAATAATAATATAGTTTATATATCGTGTAATAGGTTAAATAAATTGTATACTTTTATATGATGTTCTTTTTATAATTAAAATAAATAAAATTATTATTTTTATGTAACTAAATTTTATTAATTAATTTTTCAGGAAATATATGCCATCTCAAGATACTGTTACTCAAAACATGTTGACTCAGTCTGTTCAAGACTACTTAAAAACTATTTACAAGCTTCAGGAAATTGAGAATGTTTCAACTACTGAAATTTCTAAAGAAATGAATGTGTCCGGAGCGTCGGTTACAGGTATGTTGAAGAGATTATCTGCTATGGGGTTAGTGGATTATAACTCATATAAAGGGGTAAAACTGACTGAAGTCGGCGAAAAAATATCTTTAGAAATAGTTAGACACCATCGGCTTTTGGAACTATATCTTAAAGAAATGTTAGGCTTTACTTTGGATAAAGTTCATGAAGAGGCATGCCGTCTTGAACATGTCATATCCAGGGAATTTGCCGATAAAATCAATGAACTGCTCGGAGACCCGAAATTCGACCCTCACGGTCATCCTATTCCTACAAAAGAGGGAACTATTCTCGATATTAAAGAAACAGCATTATCAGATGTAGAACCCGGTAAAGAAGTAGTAATTCGCAGCCTTTATGATGAAGATAGTAAATTATTAGCTTACCTGGAAGACATTGAATTGCTACCCGGAGTCAAAATAAAAATTATCGAAAAAGCTCCTTTTAACGGACCGCTTAAAATCGAAATAAACGGGGTAGAAAAAATAATTGGTTATAATATAGCAGATAAAATATATATCGAATAAATAAACAATTATCATATTTTTCATCCTTTTCATTTTCATTATTAATAACAAGCCAACGTAGCTCAGGTGGTAGAGCAGCTCACTCGTAATGAGCAGGTCGGCGGTTCGAGTCCGCCTGTTGGCTCATTATTATTTTTATTCCCTCTTACCTATCTTGATTCCATAAACTTTTATTCGTATCTTTAAATTTATATTTTATTCTTTAATTTTTCTTTAGATTTAATAATATGGATGCAGAACAATTCAAAAAATACGGATATGAACTCATTGATTGGGTTTCGGAATATTTTCAGGATATTGAGACATATCCGGTAAAGTCACAGGTTTCAACAAAAGAAATACTAAGTAAGTTACCGACACATCCTCCGCAAGACTCTGAAGATTTTGAAAAGATTTTCAAAGATTTTAATAAAATAATAATGCCCGGTATCACACATTGGCAAAGCCCGAATTTTTTTGCATATTTTCCGGCTAACAACAGCTTTCCATCTATTCTCGGTGAACTGTTAACCTCTGCTTTAGGAACTCAATGTATGATTTGGGAAACCTCTCCTGCAGCCGCAGAATTAGAAGAAGTCACTATGAAATGGTTAGCAGAAATGATAGGTATTCCCGAAACTTTTTCCGGTGTAATTCAAGACACAGCATCTACTGCCACCTTATGCTCAATTCTTACGGCAAGAGAAAAATATTCAGAAAATAATATTAATGAAAATGGATTTGCAAACAAAGATAAATTCGTTGTGTATTGTTCTTCTGAAGCCCATTCATCAATCGAAAAAGCAGTTAAAATTGCAGGAATAGGTAAAAAACATTTGAGAAAAATTGCAGTTGATAAAAATTATGCCATGAACACAGATGAACTTGAAATTGCAATTAATAAAGATTTAAAAAATGATTTTATACCTTTGTGTGTAGTCGGAGCATTAGGTACAACCGGCGCTACGGCAATTGACCCAATCAGTAAAATCGGTGAAATATGCAGGAAATACAAAATATGGTATCATGTTGATGCCGCCTTTGCCGGAACAGCATTAATCCTGCCGGAGATGCGGTGGATGTCAGAAGGAATTGAACTCGCCGATACTTTCGTATTTAATCCTCACAAATGGATGTTTACGAATTTTGATTGCTCGGCTTATTTTGTAAAAGATAGAGATGCACTAATTAAAACATTTGAAATTATGCCGGAGTATCTTAAAACAGGACATGATTCACAAGTGAACAATTATCGTGACTGGGGGATTCAGCTTGGCAGGAGATTCAGAGCGTTAAAATTGTGGTTTGTATTGCGTAGTTTTGGAGTCAAAAACTTGCAGGAAAAAATCAGATTCCATCTCAAACTTGCTTCTGATTTAGTAATCAAAATAAAACAAAATCCGGATTTTGAAATTTTAGCTCCTGTACATCTGAATTTGCTTTGTTTCAGATACAACCCTGCTAATTTAACAGACAAAAAAATTCTGAACCGGTTAAATGATAATTTGTTAACAGAATTGAATCACACTGGTAAAATATATTTAACCCACACAAAATTGAACGATAATTTTGCTATCAGAATGTGTATAGGACAAACTAATGTAACTGAAAAACATATTAGTGATGCATGGGAATTGATTCAAAATAAAGCTTTGGAAATTTTAGAAAAATATAAATGACCAATTGAAACATTAAATTTTAACTTTTGGATGAAAATCCTGGACATAGAGTGGTACATACTCTTCAGGTATTACAAATTGATTTTCATTATACATTTTAAGAGCCAAACTTGAAATATGGCTTGGTTTTAAATTTAATAATTCATCAATCACTATTCCATTTTCTAAATTAAATTTGTATGGTCCGCATATCAATTTATCATCAAAGTCCTTAACATTTAATGTTGAAATATCTGCAAAAATAATTTCGGATTTTGCTTTTGCATCATTCTCGAAATGTTGATAATAGATGAAATTTTTATGAGAAGGCATAATTGCGATAATTCCTTTTGCATTTGAAGCTGAAA
>JBEKWK010000092.1:0-9351 GCA_049513175.1 FCB group bacterium | reverse complement strand
TTAATGGAAATAATATTTTTGCAGGTATTGCCTATGGTGGTATTTATCTTTCCACAGACTATGGAAATAGCTGGAAAGATAAAAATAATGGTTTAACCTATGAGTATGATGGTGAATATTATAAATATAGTATAAATACAATTTCAATTAAAGAAGATAGAATATACATAGGAACATGGGGTGGAGGAATATTTCTTTCCACAGACAACGGAGACAACTGGATTGCAATTAATACAGGATTAACAAACAATTATGTGAATTCAATAACGATTAATGGCAATAATATTTTCGCAGGAACCGGGGATGGACTTTTTCAGTCCACTGACAATGGTAACAATTGGAAAAATATTGGATTAATAAACAAACAAGTTTTGTCGTTATTAATAAACGGATATAATATTTTTGCAGGGACAAATCAAAATGGTATCTATCTTTCCACAGACATGGGAAATAACTGGACTGCAAAAAATAACGGATTATTAAACTGGTGGAATATTGGTGTTAGTTCAATAACAATAAGTGGGAATATTATCTTTGCGGCAACTGGAAGTGGATTATACCTATCTACTGATAATGGTACGAGTTGGACAGGGAAAAATAGCTGGTTAAAATACTTAGGGTGGATGGGTATTAATACAATAACAATAGACGGAAATAATATTTTTGCAGGGACAGGGTATGGAGTATTTCTATCCACAGATAACGGTAATAATTGGACAAATAAATATACCGCTTTGTCAAATGATTATATCCGGTCATTAATAACTGACGGAAATAATATTTATGCAGGTACTCATGGGGGGGGGATTTTTATATCTTCAGACAATGGGAATAACTGGCATGAGAGAAATGCGGGATTAACAAATTTGAATATTTGGTCATTAGCTATAAGCGAATACTATTTTGTTGCAGGAACCGATAGTAGCGGGATATTTCTGTCAACTGATAATGGGAGTACTTGGAATGCAGAAAATTCCGGATTAACAAACAAATTTATATTTTCAGTTTTAATCAACGAAAAAAAAATATTTGCAGGCACCTGGGGTGATGGAATCTTTCTTTCAACAGACAACGGTTATAATTGGTTACCCAAAAATTCAGGATTAGGCAACCTGTATGTTTATGCTTTATTACAAAGCGGAAATAATATTTTTGCCGGTACTTTCGCAGGAATATTTTTATCAACTGATAATGGTAATAGTTGGACTGAAAAGGATTCAGGATTGACAAGTTTGTATGTATATGCATTAACTGTTTCAGGAAATAATATTTTTGCAGGGACTATTGATGGTGGAGTATTTTTATCAACCGACAATGGAAACAGTTGGTCAAATACAGGATTATCAAATTTAGATATCCTTTCATTAGCTTCAAGTGGAAATATTATATTCGCAGGGAGCGATTATTATGGATTATTTCTATCTACTGATAATGGAAAAATTTGGACTCCTCAAAATAAGTGGTCGATAAATTATAACATTCAATCATTTACAATATGTGGGAATTATATTTTTGCTGGTGGTAGTGGAGTATTCAGAGCAAAACTGAGTGACTTTGGAATTACTGATGTAAAAGAAATCCACCAAAAAAATGAAAGTATAATTTATCCCAATCCTGCAAGTGATTTTCTGATTATAAATTCCGAAAAAATGAACGGAAAAAATATTGACATTTATGACATGCTGGGAAATAAATTAAATTCGACTGTAGCCGTAAGCAGGGATACACAATTGAATATTGGAGCATTACTTAAGGGTGTCTATTTAATAAAAGTCGGCGAAGCAACAAAAATATTTATAAAAGAATAATAAAATAATAAGATTTGATAATTATCATATATTTAAAAAAATGAAAAACCTTTTTCTTCTGATTCTGTTTGCTCTTATAATGGCGGCAAATCTCAACGCTCAATGGGAGCAATGTAATGGATTTAATATAGGTGATATTGAGGCAGTAGAAATTAACGGTAATAATATTTTTGTAGGTACAAATGGTTCAGGAATATACTTATCTACCGATAATGGAAACACTTGGGCAGAAAAGAATATAGGATTGAACAACCTGAATGTTTATTCATTAGCTACAAATGGGAATTTTATTTTTGCCGGAACCGGGAACAATATATTTCAATCAACAGACTATGGAAATACATGGGCACCTAATAATACACAATTTGATGATGTAATTTTTACATTTTTATTAACAAGTGGAAACAACGTATTTGCCTGTACAAATTATGGAATTTTTTTAACCAGAGATAATGGAAATCACTGGGATTGGAAAAATAACGGTTTAACAAATTTCAATATTCGTTCATTAACAATAAGTGGTAGCAATATAATTGCAGGTACTGACAAAGGAGTATATGTGTCATTAGATAGTGGTAATAACTGGATAGCAAAAAATAATGGATTAACTGAAATGGTTGTAACATCATTAATAGTAAACGGAAATAATATTTATGCAGGAACTTGGGGTGGTGGAGTATTTCTATCTACGGATATTGGGAATAACTGGAATCCCATAGATACGGGGTTGACTGAAGAAGTTATTCATACGTTAGCAATAAATGGTAATAATATTTTTGCAGGAACTGATAACGGAATTTTTCGTAGCACTGACAATGGGAACAGTTGGACATCAGAAAATTCAGGTTTAACAGATTTGTATATCCGGTCATTATCAGTTAGTGGTAATAATATATTTGCGGGAACTAAGTCCGGTGGCTTATTCCTGTCCACAGACAACGGCAATAGCTGGATTTCAAAAAATACGGGATTAACAAATTTTAATATTAATTCTTTATTAGGAGATGGGAAAAATTTATTTATTGGCACTGATGGTAGCGGAATATTTCTAACTACAGACAATGGAAATAACTGGAATCCCAAAAATACAGGATTAAAAAATTCAAATATTATTAATTCATTAATCATATTCGGTAATAGCATTATCACAGGAACTAATAGTGGAATATTTTTAACCGTTGATAATGGAAACAATTGGTTTTGGAAAAATAATGGATTGACGGAAAAATATGTTCGAACACTAATAAAAAGTGAAAATAATTTATTAGCAGGGACATGGAATGGAATATTTTTATCAACCGACTTCGGAAAAAATTGGTCTGAAAAAAATACAGGAATACCTCAATACACAAAAGTTAATTCATTTACAATTTCAGGAAACAATATTTTTGCAGGGACTGACAATGGAATTTATTTATCCGCAGACAACGGAAATACTTGGTTGCCAAGAAACACCGGGTTAAATGAAAAAAATGTTAAGGCATTAATAACAAGCGGGTATTATATTTTTGCAGGAACTGATGGTAAGGGAATATTTCTTTCTACAGATTATGGAGATAACTGGACTGCAAGCAATTCGGGAGTAACCTCCTATGGTGAAATTATAGAATCATTTATATTAATCGGGAATTATATTTTTGCCGGAACAGCCGATGGTATATTTCAATCAACTGATAATGGAGAAACATGGATTAAGAAAAATATGGGATTAACCACTAATGCTGTTTATTCATTTTCTATATGTGGAGATAATATTTTTGCCGGAACAGAGGGTGGTGGGGTATTCAGAGCAGATTTACGCCAATTTATTGTACCGACCATTTCTGAAATTCCGGATATTACAATTGATGAAAATACAAAGTCAAATGTTAATTTTACAATTACAGATTATAAAATAGACAGTTTGAATATCACATTAAGTTCTTCTAATAGTAATCTTATTCCCGTAGAAAATATGATTTTATCAGGTAGCGGAACATACAGGATATTATCATTAACGCCAAACAAGAATGAATTTGGCGAAAGTATTATTAGAATAATCCTTTCAAATGGTTATACCACCACAGCCGCTGTATTTAAATTAATAGTAAAAGAAATAGTAAGTGTTGAAGATAATGTTCTAAATTCGAAAAATCTAATTTATCCCAATCCTGCAAGCGATTTTCTTAATATTAATTCTACAAATCTTATAGGACAATATATTAGCATTTATGATATGCTGGGAAATAAATTAATAACAACTATAGCCGAAAGCACGGAAACCCGCCTGAATATTGAATCCTTGCCAACAGGAGTTTATATAGTAAGGATTGGGGAAGTAACAAAGATGTTTGTAAAATAGTTAGGAGTGTGGAGTTAGGAATTAGGAGTTTTAATTTAGTTAGGAGTTAGGAGTGTGGAATTAGGAGTTGAAAAAACTTTTAACTTTTAACTTTCTACTGATTAATTTTCTCTGTGGTCTCTGTGTCTTAATCTCTGTGTACTCTGTGGTAAAATTCTTCTTTTTCTTCCATCTTCCACTAAACCAGTCCGTCAGATAAATCTAACGGCAATGATAATAATGATATAATATAAAACAACGAAATGAATTTCGTGTTACAATTTTCCTCACTTTATTAACTTTGTTCAACATATTACCAACTATCATTGGAATGACAATTTATTACTAACAACTAACAACGAAAAACTAACAACTGTTTAAAAGCTTATCGCCATCTTCTTCTGATTTCTATTTGTACGATTCGGCTAAGGAAGCGTTCTTCAGGAGAATCATAAGTTTCGATTTGGGGCGGCTTTTGAGTATGCCATACTCCAACGCAGGGAATGATAGTAGCTTTATGATTCAGATATTCAGGTAATTGTCTTATGTATTCGCAAACGGTTGCGGCTCTGCTTTCGGAAAGAGTTTTGTTTTCATTTTCATAACCGAGAGAATCAGTAAAGCCGATAACGCTTATTGTATCTCCAGGTCTTAGGTCCTTAATAAAATTCTGAATTGCTTTTTTATCAAGCTCACGTAAGGTAAAACGGGCAACTTTGAAAATAGCAAGTGACAGTCTTTCGATTTCAAATTCGGATGTATCTTTATTAACTTTAATTTTATAATTAGCTACTGCTTTTGCACCTTCATAGTTTTGGAGATTAATATTGATATCGAGCGGAATAGTAGTTTCTACGGAATTAGCGAATTTTTCATCAATATCCTGCGAAATAACATCAGGAAGCTGTTCACCGTAAGTCCGAAAAACAGGAGTAGTATCCTTTTGAGTTTCTGTAAGCACCCATGAACTGATATTACCCTTAGGGTTTGTCCCGACTTTATGTTCAAAAGTTTTCACAGGGAGGTCAATGGTTTCAAGGTACCTGGTTTTAATAATTGGAGCAAATAATTCGGCATCATCTGAAGATAGCATAACATGCCGGTTATCGGCAAAACCTTGCTCATTTTGAGATTGAGTTATAATATGGGGAGAGCAACTTTTGTTTGGTTTGATAACACTGATTCTATCACTTGAAATTTTCCAGACAGCGGTCAGATATTCAGAGACTGCATCTGCCCTGGCATTTGCAAGATTGCAATCACCGTTTTCAGAAGCCGGGTCGGCAAACCCTTCAATAGTTAATGTAGAATTTGGAATTTGCCCTAATCTTTTACCGATTATATTCAAGGTATTATGATGATAAACAAGTGGATTTGCTTCGAGTTTTTCAATTGCAAAATTATTTGGATTGTCAGGTATAATATAACGTGGTGGCAGAGTTGAAGAATTTATTTCAAAAAAGACAAATGGTAAAACCGTGAAAGCCTGTGTAACAAATTGCTGCCTGATGTTGATATCCATAACATCTTTTTTAGTGCCGTCTTTGTACACAGCACCCGTAACAATTGTCGCTGTGAGAGCAGAATTTTCATTTACAAAAAGCGTGTCGGTTTTTTGGAAGATTTCGGTAAAGGAAATTAAATTCCCTTTTCGGGTTTGCTTTTTCTCAATGAATACCGGCTCTCCCGGAATAAAATTGTTTTTCCTTGATACTTTTGTTAATATTTTTAAGGTATCATTAATAATTTGCTTTTTAATTTCATCATCGAATTTTAAAACTGAAAGGGGAGAATATTTAATAGCAATGCCAAAATTCAAGGTATTAATTTTCCATGGCAAGCCGTCCACAATATCAGTCAAAGCATAAGTGTAAAAGACTTCTGGAGCGGCAATTAAAGTACCGGTTGAATTGAGTGGTAGTTCATAAGATAGTCCGCATTTAATGTAAGTATTAAAATTATTTATTTGAGGGATTACTCCGGCTGTATCATTTCTTATTCTTTGTTTGGTGTCGGAAAAAACTCCTCTATCTGGAGGCTGTGTTAGAATCTCTTGCTGATGAAAATCTTTTTGCATTAACAAACCTCCCTCCAATCCTGCATAAAGCAAGAGATGAGGGTAGATTTCCGAACCGATGAGAACGTCCATTTTAAGGGCAGATATTGAAGCTTTTATGGTATGTTCAAATTCACCATCAGTTAATACATCGTCAACTAAAACTTTTGTGTAGTCATGCTCAATTAAGTTGCCGTTTAGAGTAGAATAGCCTCCCCTTAGGGAAAAAAGGAATTTTTCGGAGAAAGGGATTTCGACAAGTCCGCCTAAAAAAATCCCGAAACCGGTGCCACCTCTAAAATTCAAACAGCAATTAGGAATACCCGGAAGATTTCTGAAATTAGTAGAGTGGTAGTTTATTCCTAAATCACCGAATATTCCGGCTCTGAATCTTAATAAATCGCTGTTAGTGTCGGATTGTGAATACAAGGAAAAAGTAATTGATAGGAAGGCAACTAAGAGCAAACATCTTCTCACTTCATAACTCCCATAAACCTTTGGAGCAGACTGGTTGGTGTTTGTAGGACAAGAATATATAAACCGTTTTCAATTGATGAGACATCAAATTGAATCGTGTATTTGCCCGGGTCGGTAAATTTATCGAAGATGGTTCCGACTTTTCTACCGAGTATATCCATAATGTAAATCTGAGTCCTAGCTTTTTCGATTACTTCAAAATCAATTACTGTATTATCAGTAGCGGGATTAGGCTTACATTGTTCAAAGGATATTTTGCCGTCACTATTGAAGAGTCTCTCTCCTCCTTCTTTACACACATCTGTCAAACAAAACCTGCCGCTAATCATATCAACATTAGAAAGCCCATTGAGCCACTTGAAATCTGAAATATTTATATCTGTACATTCAGAATCGCCGAGAGTAGAGACGAAATCAAAATTATACAATATACCATCAGGTCTGTTCCACAATCCTGATATACGAATTTCCCGTGTTTGACCATTAATTGAAATACTATCATCCGGGACATTAGTTGGTTTCAGTATTGTTTTATTCATTTGGATTTTAGCCGAGAATGCATCAATGCCGCTTTGAATGAGATTAGCAGAAGATTCTAAAACTAAGGGGATAGTAATTTTTTCTCCTGTCTTGCAATGAGTATTCGGAATATATATAAGTGTTTTTGCAACTATTGGAAGTCCTTTTGCTTTTATAGGAACACTGTCGGAGATATCGCAGGGTTGACCTGTTACTTGAATTGTAGTGAAATGTAATAAAGTATCAGTTGTGAAAAATCTAAGATATATTGTCAGAGAGTCGCCGGGCTGAAGAACTCCAGGTATAGATGGTTGAGATTGTAATAATTGATATGGTGGATTTATTCCGAAAATGTTTTGCAATTGCAAGTCTGTTGTACCGGTATTTTTGAAAAATACCAAAGTATCTTTGAATTGGTTTAGAATAACTGAACCCAAATCTATTCCATCTCTTTGAGCATGAAAAGATGCTTCTTTAGCTGTGCCTTTTAGATAGATACTTTTTTCAATACCGCAAGGGTCAAAAGTGATTTTTATACTATCGTCATAATCCCTGGATTGTTTAGGAGTAAAAGTTATCAAATATGATTTTACAGAACTATCAGGTAGTATATCATTCTTAATAAGGTCTATTTTAGCAATGTCTGGGCTATTGAAGATACCTCCGATTTCAAAATTCTTCAATACACCCTTAATGCCAAAAGCACTATTATTCATGATTTTGATAGTATCTGTTTTGATTGAATCGCAAGGAAGCATTGACTCACCAAAATCTATTGTATCTTTTACAAATGTAAAATCAGGTTGTGCAATGATTGATTTCAGAAAAACAAATATAGAATTATTACAAGTATCTTTAATTATTATAGAATCGAGGTAAATTCCGGGTGACCTGTTTGAGCCATCAAAAATAAGTCTTACATCCCTGGTTTCATTCAAATCGAACTGTTTATAAAAAGGATTTTTTCCGGCATAGCTGAAAGGAGGATTAAATGTGGAAGATGAAATTGTTGTAGGAACGGAAGAAATATTCATAACAGAGAACAATGTATCTCTTAGGGATTGCTGACATAATACACCAAAGTCAATTGTGTCATTTGCTACTCCTGCAAGTTGAATATTTATAGTATCTTTCATTCCTGAAAACGGTATTATTGCAGGCGGAATACAGGGATTGGAATTTTCAATAACGAGTGTGTCAAAATATTTTCCTGAGAACTTTGGATTAAAGATAATACTTAAATCCCTCGATTCGTTCGCTTGTAAGTTCATTGTATCTACCGGCGGGAGCATAAATACCGAATTTTTCACATTTAAAAAATGTATCCGGGTTATATTAATAACAGCATCACCATAGTTAATTAAGCTAATAGTTTGTGTTGAGTCTTTCTCGCAAACAAGCCAACCAAAATCAACAGGATAAGGTGTAGTTTTAAGAACACCGGTATTCGTGGTTCTGACAGCAGGTTCTCTTGGAGTCCATTTACGAACTCTAACCCAATTGACTTCAAAGCTTGGAGTGAAAACACTTATTGCGGAAAATCCGATATAATGCCAATTCATATTATAACTTCCAATCACACTACCGGATATTTGTCTGCCACTGTTTGTAACACTATATCTGTTATGATAAAAGTTGGAATTTGAAGAAATAAGAATATAATAATAGCATTCTTCATCTTTGTTCCATTGGTAAACCAAGGGTGGAGACAGTTCTCCTGCAGCACCTGCACTTCTGTAACCAAAATCTCCATCTGAATTACCAAGATATCTTGTTTCATGTTGAAGCAAATAGTGAGAAGAAGCATAGGGGTCATCAACAAAAAAGATTACATTACCTCCGGCGCTATTTTGTCTTGACCTTACCTGGCATTCAATTACACCTCTGTTGCTCAAATACGAGAAATTCTTTTTTGAATAAATATAATTCATGCCACCCCAAACCATATTCTCGACGACAGGTTGAAGATATCCATTTACGATTTTAGAGCCTCCGGTTCTGAGCCATTTGTTATCGTCAATCACACCACTATCGAAATCATCATAAAAATCGAAAACACTGTCAGGATTAGATTGTATATTAGCTGAAGGATTTCCATAATTTAGCAAAATATTAATTTTAGCTCTTGCATCAACAAACGGAATTTTAACCCAGCAACCGGTAGAAGAATA
>JBEKWK010000091.1:0-9373 GCA_049513175.1 FCB group bacterium | reverse complement strand
GAATATTATTAAATTCACAAATATCGGGACTAAAATATCTTCCATAATGCACCTATTAATTTATAAAATATATTAAATTACATTCAAACTTTATATATTTGACGCAGGAAAATGTGAGTGGTTACAATATTTCTTTGTAACCGGAATTACTTTTAGACGTCAAATATATATATGTTAAATAATGAAGATAAATATTATCTTGAAAAGGTACTCAAAGGTGATTCGGCTTCATATTCTTTTATTATTGAAAAATATGAAAGGATGGCATATACTATTGCATACAGAATTTTGAGGCAAAGGGAGAATGCCGAGGATGTAGTGCAGGAGGCATTTATAAATGCTTACAGGAGTTTGCCTGATTTCAATTTTGGTGCAAGTTTTAGTACATGGCTATATAAAATTGTTTATAATTTATCTATATCCGAATACCGAAAAAAGAAATTTATAACTGAAGAAATTGATGATAATGTGATTGATAATTATTATATAAACTATGGCAATACTAACGAGGCTATAAGCCTCTTCAGGGAGGAAGAACAAAAATTTTATTTGAACTCTGCTATTGATAAACTGACACCGGAAGAGAAAACCATTATAACATTATATTATCAGGAAGATTGTTCTGTTGAAAAAGTCGCTGATATAACAAGGAACAGCAAGGCAAATGTTAAGATTAAGCTTTATAGGGCAAGGAAAAAAATAATGCATGAACTTGAAAAAATTTTGAAAGAAGAGGTAGTAAACCTAATATGAAAAATTCCGATATAAAAGACGAATTAATATTTAAAAGCCTTATGAATAAAAGCGGGCTGGAAGAACCGCCTGAAAGTCTCCATGATGAGATTATGAAAGAAATTATTCTTAATCCTTTGAAGATTCCACATCGTTATAAACCTGTAATCAGTAAGAAGTTTTTTGTATATTTGGCGATTGGATTTTTGGGAATATTTATTCCTTTGATTATTTTTCTCTCAAGGTTGACTCCTGAAGTCAAATCCCATTTAAAGAATAGCTCTATATTTGATAATTTATTTTCTACAATTTCTAATTTTATTCCTCATATCCACTGGACTATTCCAATTCCACTGCCATTGGCGGTTTTAGTCATCTTTATTTTGGTATTTTTGGATAGCAAAATTAGGGAGTGGTTTTCTATAAACAGACATTGAGATGATATGAAATTTAATTAAAAAGTATGAACATATATGAAAGTCATTCTGAACGAAGTGAAGAATCTATAAACCGCATTTAGACTGGATTCTTCACTTCGTTCAGAATGACATTTTTAATAAAGTAGCAAAAAAATGTTTAAATCTTTAACAGTTTGAAAGCATGTGTCCATTGATTCCGCAACATTCCCGGGATGCACCAGAGAATACATAATTGCTCGATAACTCCTGCGGCATTTGCCATACCCAAATCTTCTGCTTCGAAACCGAATTTTTCAACAATCACAGTTACTTCTTTTCTTGCGTTTTCATTATTTCCGCAAATAAACATTGACGGCTTAACACCGTGGAAATCGGGATTAACCATAAACGCATTGCCGACACTGTTAAATGCTTTGACGAAATTTGCTTTGGGAGCGAGCTTTTGAAGCCTTTCCATCAAAGATTCATCTTTACTCGTAAAATATTTTATAACTCCGTTTTCCGGTGGTTTATTGTCTATAGGGTTTGTAACATCAATTACGGTTTTACCTGAAAAATTATCTATACCTACATTCTTTAATATATCCTCTGCGGCTGTGCCTTTCGGACAAAACACAATTATTTCTCCGAATTTTGCGGCATCTGCAAAAGTACCGGTTTGTCCTTTTGTGTTTTTGGATTTCCAGTCGCTGAGCTTTGACACATCACGACCTCCGAGCATTACTTCATATCCGTGTTTCAGGAATCCGCTTGCTAATACCTGGCCAACAGAGCCTGAGCCGATTACGCCTATTTTTTTCATATATTTTCTCCTTTATTATTTGAATTTTGATTTAATAGATTATTTTGATTTTACGATTAAGAAATTTACTTAACGGAAATAAGAATGAAAAATTTTATTATTGATTTATAATTTTTTTATTTTACATTCTACATTTTAAATTATACATTATTGATAAGTTTTTCCAATTCGGCTAAACTCACAGAATTGGGATAGAAATCTCCGAACCAACGAATACACCTATTTGCATTGAGAGGTAAGCCTATTGCGGGGACATTCAATTTAGCACTTCTTCTCAAGCCGTTCACCAATTCGGGAATGCAGGCAATACCCAATATCGCAACACTTGAGTAATCTTTGAATAATTTTTTGAACATACCCTTCAGACCTGTTCTCCTCCAGATATAAGGCTGAATATTATACGATTTCAATAAGTCGCTGACGTGCCGATTAAAGCATGCTTTGGAACATCTCTTACAAACGGCTTCAAAACCGTCTGATTCTGACATGCAATCTTTTGTCAAGTCATGCAGGCAATGAGGAAGTAATGCAAACCTGAATTCCGATTCCCTAAATTTTTCTAAATTTATTTTATTTGTCAAAAATATTTCAAGTATATAAAGTTCATATTGAAATGGTTTTAATTTAAGTGCTGAATCATACCTCTTGAACAAATGCAGGGATGCGAGGTGTTCGTCCAATGTATTTGTGTATTTCTTTACAAAATGTTCATATTCGGCAAAGTCAAATTTTCCGGATAATTTTTGCCTTAATATATTATATCTTTTCAAACTTTTAGCTGCATATCTCAACTCGGACAACAATTGTTCCGGCTCTTCATAATCATTTAAAATAGATTCAACATAATTCCTACTTGTTTCATAGAATACATCTGTATTATCATCCTCACCAAAAAGCGAATATGTTTTACCGGAAATGGGTTCATATTTTAAATTAATATCTGTCAATTGCTACTCTTATTTATTCTAAAAATTAAAGAGACGGTTTTAAACGAATTTTTAATGTCAAAAAATAGCAAAATGATTAAATTTATATTAATAAGATTTTACAATTTTTTCCCGCTGAAATTGTCTACTAATGATTTTAGGAAATTGCTTTGAGAAAAGAGAATATACGCAACATCGCTATTATTGCCCACGTTGACCATGGAAAAACCACACTTTTGGACGGTATGCTTCGCCAAAGCGGAACCTTCAGAGATAACCAGGTAGTCGAAGAAAGAATCATGGATTCGATGGACCTCGAAAAGGAACGTGGCATCACTATTATGGCTAAAATTACATCTATCAATTATAAGGGTGTAAAAATTAATATCGTTGATACTCCGGGGCATGCTGATTTCGGGGGTGAGGTAGAAAGAAGCCTCAATCTCGTTGACGGGGTGCTGATTCTTGTGGATGCAAGCGAGGGACCACTGCCCCAGACGCGTTTTGTCGTAAAAAAAGCATTGGCAAGAAAACTGCCCGTTGTTCTTGTAATAAATAAAATAGACCGCCCCGATGCCCGCATAGATGAGGTGATTAGTGAAGTTTATGACCTGTTCATTGACCTCGATGCAGGTGATGAGCAGATAGAATTTAAAATACTTTATACTAATGCAAAAACGGCTGTGGCACACTATGAACTTGGAGATGATTCAAAGACTCTGATGCCATTGTTCGAGTCTATTTTGGCTGAAATTCCCGGTCCTGAAGCTGATGACAACGAAATTCCGCAATTTTTAGTTACTAATCTCGATTATGATTCCTATGTCGGGCAGATAGCTATAGGCAGGCTCTCAAACGGGACTTTGGAGTTAAATAAAAACTATACTCTCAGCAAAGAAAATAAAGATACAAACGGGATTAAATTTTCAGCATTATTCAATTTCCAAGGGTTGAAAAAAAAGCAGGTGGATAAAGTTGAAGCAGGGGATATAATTGCTATTGCCGGAGTAGATAATGTTCAAATTGGTGATACGATTACATCCACAGAAAATCCAAAGCCTTTACCGAGAATACATGTTGACGAACCGACTTTATCAATGATTTTTTATGTGAATGACAGTCCCTTTGCCGGCAGGGAAGGAAAATTTCTGACTACACGCCATATTAAGGAAAGGCTTGAACTAGAAACTCTGAGAAATGTCGCTATTCAACTTAAATATCTTGACAGAACTGATGCCTTCGAAGTATGCGGCAGAGGTGAACTGCAGATGGCTATTTTGATTGAAACTATGAGACGTGAAGGATATGAATTCAGCGTTTCAAAGCCCCAGGTCATTACAAAAGAAATTGATGGAAAGCTTTGCGAACCTGTTGAAACAGTTTTCCTTGATATTCCCGAAGAACATATCGGCATATTAACATCAAAATTATCTTCAAGAAAAGGGATAATGGTAAATATACTTAATAGTGGAAGCGGGCGTGTGAATATGGAATTTAAAATTCCATCAAGAAGTCTTATTGGCTTCCGTAGCCAGTTCCTGACTGATACGAAAGGTGCAGGTGTAATGAATACTTTATTCGACGGGTATGAGCCATGGTTCGGGGCTATACCTCAGCGATCATCCGGTGCTTTGGTTGCCGACAGGCAGGGAAGAACAACAGCTCATGCAAGCTACGGGATGGAAGACAGAGGCGAATTGTTCATAGAGCCGGGTTTTGAAGTATATGTCGGAATGATTGTTGGTGAAAGAAACAAAACCCAGGATTTGAATGTGAACATAACAAAAGAGAAAAAGCTTTCAAATATGAGAGCTTCGACTTCGGATGCGACTGTAGTTCTCAGACCTTGCAGGAAATTATCTTTAGACCAATGTATTGAGTTCATTGCCGAAGATGAGTTAATCGAAATCACACCCGAAAATATACGCTTGCGAAAGATGGAGCTTGACCCAAATAAGAGAAGGAATAAGAAAGATTAGGATTTTAATTTTTTGCAATTAATGATTTGAACATTAAAGGGATATCTTTCCATCGAATAATAATAAGTATCACACCGAGAAGAATATAAAAGCCTGAAAGAATCAGCCTTTGCTCAGTACCTGTCAGGAAAAATTGGATTAAGAATAAACCCAATAAAATTGCAGCTTCCTTTATACTAAAGTGTAAATCTATAAGAAATGCAAAGCCAAGAATGGACTGTGCCGCAGTTAAGATAAATTCCTCATTTTGGCGCAAATCGAGAGGTAAACCTAATGCTCCTCCTCCACCAAGATAGTAAGCAATAGGAATACTTCCTACCAAAAGTGTCCATTGATTTATTTTAGATGATAAAAGTGTGCCAATTGCCTGGTTGCTCTTATTTCTTGAGGCGTAAATTATGGCGACTAATAATTCCGGGGCTTCTGTGGCTATAGGAGCAAGCCATTGTACGAGTAGGTATTCATTGAAATGCAAAACCCTGCCGGAAGCTATCAAAGAATCAGCAAATGGCTTTGCCGCTAAAAAGATTAAACCTGTTGCAATTAAGAATAATGAGTTAACCGAAAAGAATCGCTGAATTTTTGTAAGAGACTTGAAACCTGCCGCTGTTCCCTGCAATTTTGGAATACCTTTTTTCTCACTTGAAACCTTGAACATGTAGATAAAGAAGAGAGAAATTAATACAATAGAATCTATAAGTGTTATTTTCTTGAATAAAGGCATTACGAAAGAGTACAAACATGCAATTCCTAAAAAGAATAATTCTACTCTCATTTTAGGTAAAAGTGTTATAGCATTTACTTTTTCTCCATTAAGCTTCCTTCCAATAACAAAGGAAATAACTACGGCTGACCAGCCGATTCCAATAAGCAGCCTGTTGCTTCCGGTCATATTTGCTGCGGCAAAATGGGTGAATTGAGGTTGAGAGCCGGCATTGAAAGAAAAGTATAAATCTACTGCATATTCTGGTAAAATGGCAATCAGGGCAAGAATCGCAACGGCAAAACTGGATGAAATATCAATTTGTGCAGCTTCTGCTGCCCAGGATAAAAGAATAGCTGAAACAATAATTCCGGAGCCATAAATAATAGTCAAAATTATCGGGTTTGCCTGAATGCCGTACATACGGAATATAAGGCTTGGAATAGCAAAGAATAACGCAATTAAAATTCTGACTATGGATTTCTTCAATATTTCTTATTCTCAATTTTATATAAAACTCAAAAATAATAAATTACTTTGAAATGGAATAATTAAGAATGAATAAATTTAAAAAGAAATATGAATTAATTTATTCTTTTTTTTAAATGGAATAGAAATAATTTGTAAAATTTTAAAAATAAATAAAATAATTCAAAACATTAAACGTTATCACAATAAATGTTTATACAATTAATATCAATACAATTAATTATATATGAAACTTGAAGAAGAAATAAAGCAGAAAAAATTCAAAAGTGAGTATCACAAGCTAAGCCTGAACATAGTTTTCACAAATAGCTGGATAATGAATATGCGAAGCCGGTTCTTTAAGAAGACAGGGCTTACAGCTCAGCAATATAATATTTTAAGGATTTTGAGGGGACAATATCCTAATCCCGCTAATGTAAATCTTTTGCAAGACAGGATGCTCGAAAAAATGTCCAATGCTTCGAGACTGGTAGAAAAGCTAAGATTAAAGGGCTTTGTGGAACGCAGGGAAAATCAGGATGACAGAAGGCATTGCGATATTTCTATTACTAATAAAGGCTTGAAAATTCTGGAGGATTTGGATACTAAAGTTGATGAAATGGAGGAAGTGTTCAAATCAATTACAAAAGAAGAAGCTCAAACATTGAATAAAATTTTAGATAAACTTAGAGGTTGATTTTTTCATTATTTTAATATAGGAGTATTTTATGAAAAACTTAAAAATTGTCGGTAGAATTATTTTTGCACTACCGTTCATTGTGTTCGGCTTGACCCATATAATGATGGGAAATAAAATGGGAGGAATGGTCCCTTCATTTATTCCGGGGGGAGTATTTTGGGTATATCTTACGGGTATTGGTATGATAGCGGCAAGCATTAGCATTTTAATCAATAAAGTGAGTAAGCTTGGTGCATTATTACTGGGTATTCTGTTGTTAATATTTGTTTTTACTATTCATTTGCCGGGATTATTTAATCCGCAAATGATGCAAATGGCTTTGGGTGGACTTTTGAAGGATACCGCTATGGCAGGGGCAGCCATCTTTCTTTCAGGGTATTTTTCTGAAGAGAAGAAATTAGCATAATATAAAGAGGTTTTTTCATTGTTTAACACCCGGTACGAGCCGGGTGTTTTTGTATTTAAAGTTCCTATCAGCATTATACCTATCTAAAATACTTATTTCTTTCTACGTAATTTACTTATTATTTCTCCATGTATTTCTTAGATTTTTGTTAAGTTTGTATATATAGAACTTGTAGTTAAGAAATTTTGATGTTTTGTATTCTATTTTGGGAGTAGGAGAAATGAGTATTTTAAAAAAATTGTTCTTGTTATCAATTTTTATAATGATTGTTCTTTCAGGAAATTTACTTGCCCAGGAACCGCAGGTCAATAATATTTTCACCTCGATTCTAAATGTCCAGAAATATGAGCGTTCTATTCATATTATGGCAATGCTGATTCTGGGTTTCGGCTTTTTAATGGTCTTTGTACGTAAATATGGCAGGTCGGCACTTACAGCTACCTTTTTGCTTGTCAGTATAGCTTTGCCTGTATATTTCCTTGTGAGCAACTTTGGTTTGTTCGGTTGGTCAGGCGTAAATATAGAGAAATTAATCCTTGCCGAATTTGCCGCGGCGAGCTTATTGATTACTGCCGGTGCGGTTTTGGGTAGGCTGAAAATGCCGCAATACCTTTTGCTTGGAGTGCTTTTTGTCGTTGCTTATATGTTTAACGAATGGGTTGTTATTAACGGTGGATTAGGCATCGTAGCAAAAGGAGGATTTGCCGATACGGGAGGTTCTATAGTCATTCACGCTTTTGGGGCTATCTTCGGAGTCAGTGCGGCTATTTTTCTTACAACAAAGAAACAGATGGATGCGCCGGTTGATACTGATGCCACAAGCGACAGGTACTCGATGCTCGGAAGTATGGTATTGTGGGTGTTTTGGCCCAGCTTCTGTTCTGCACTTGTTCCACCGGAATTAATTCCCATGACAATCATAAACGTTATATTCGCATTATGCGGCTCAACGCTTGCTACTTACCTTATTTCAGTTATAATCAGAAAGAAGATTAGCATAGCCGATATAGCAAACGCATCTTTGGCTGGTGGTGTGGCTATCGGCTCTACATGCGACCATGCTAATCCTTTTTCCGCAATAATTATCGGTATTCTTGCCGGAACAGTTTCAACTATTGGATTTTCGCTGTTACAATCTCGCCTACAGAAAGGCTTGAAACTTGTTGATACCTGCGGAGTATCGAATCTTCACGGCATGCCCGGCTTATTAGGCGGTCTGGCGGCTATTTTCGTGGTGCATGGATTGAACGTTACAGCCCAGATTTCAGGAATCGTAACCACAATTATCATTGCAATAGCGACAGGCTTAGTTACAGGCAAGGCATTATCACTTCTCGGTTCAGTGGCTGTGCCTTATGATGATGCGGTAGAATTTTTGGATGTCGAAGCAGAGCCACAGGTTCAATTTGATTATAACCGGGTTCCTGAAAGAGTAAATTAGAATTTTAATGAAGTGAACTAAAAAAAAAATCCCGTCAAGAACTTGATTCATGATGGGATTTTTTTTCTAAAGTGATTTAGCATTTATGGCAATATTATATCTCCAATGTCCTTTGTCTCACCGAGATTCGGACTTGTTACATTTACAGAAGATGACGTCCGTGTCCTCGAATACAACATCATGGTAAAAGTAATATTCGGTCTTACCCATAAAGAAAATTTCCCGCTTACATCGGTTAGAGACTGTGTGCCAACACCACCGTTTGTATTAGGAAATTGGGAAGAAAAAACATAAACACTGTCTAATGGATTACCTAATGAGTCTATTACTCTTCCTTTAATTGTCGAGCCGCCAATGTCGAGCTTGACATCTCCCAAATCCATTGTTTCAGCTTGTGCAGGAGTTGTTATATTAATAATCTTAGAATTTGTGTCTTTTTCCCCATAACCGAAAACCAAATTGTATTTTGTGTTCAGGTCTGCGAAGAACTTGAATTTCCCTTCGGTATTTGTAGTAACATAATACAGGATTTTATTATTTGTATCTTTCAGATAAACGGTGTAATTCGTTACAGGGAAATTCCCGTTATCAATCGCCCTGCCGATTATTGTGCATATATTCATAGTATCTATCGGGATGGTTATAGTTCCAATATCCTGAATGGCAGATACATCAGGAGTGGTAACATTCTGCGGTGTGCTGGAGAATGTATAATATGTCGCCCAAATAGAGGCAGTGGAATTAGCCTTGACGCCGATTTTGAATGTTCCGTTATCATCGGTATGTGCGGTTGATGA
>JBEKWK010000090.1:0-9406 GCA_049513175.1 FCB group bacterium | reverse complement strand
TGCAAAAAGAAAAGCTTCCAAAAGATATAGATGCAGATAGAATATATATTTTAGCAGACCGGCTTGTATATAATAAAGAAAAAGATACACTCACAAGATTGTCAGAATCTTTAGAAGCGGCTTTCAATATAGGTCCGGGAAGAATCATAATAAGGAATTTAACTACTGAAAAAGATTATTATTTCAGTAAGCAATTTGAATGTCCTGAATGTGAAATTGTTTATACTGAACCTGAGCCTAGATTATTTTCATTTAATATCCCATTCGGTGCCTGTCCCAATTGCAATGGTTTCGGGAGAACTATTGACATTGACGAAGATTTGGTTATTCCGGAAAAATCAAAATCAATCAATAAAGGTGCAATTCACCCGTTCAGAACTCAGGGCTTCAGCGAACATTTGAGAGCATTATTGAAGATTGCTCCAAAATATAATATACCTTTGGATGAACCTTATGATTTACTCCCTAAAAATGCCAAAGAAATAATCTGGGACGGAGTTAAAGATTATATAGGCATTAACGGCTTCTTCAAAATGCTTGAAGAAAATAATTATAAGCTTCATTACAGAGTCATTCTCAGCAAATACCGTGGTTACACTACTTGCAAACACTGCGGCGGCTCACGAATAAGAACATCTGCCCGACAGGTCTTTATTGAAGGTAAATCAATTCCGGATTTAATCCAAATGCCTTTAAACCATCTTTTGGAATTTATTTCCGGTATCAAATTGAGTAAATATAATGAAGAAGTCGCAGGGCAGGTCTTACTCGAAATCAATTGGCGGCTTAAATTGCTTGTTGATATAGGATTGCATTATCTCACATTAGACAGGTTAACTCATACACTTTCAGGGGGTGAATCCCAAAGAATAAATCTTGCATCAGCTCTCGGTTCTTCGCTTGTCGGTACTCTTTATGTACTTGATGAACCCAGTATCGGAATGCACCCGCGGGATACAAACCGTTTGCTCGACATATTATTTAAGCTTCGCAATCTTGGGAATACAATAATTGTCGTAGAGCATGACCTCGATATTATTAGAAAAGCAGATATACTGATTGACCTTGGTCCCGGTGCCGGTGAAAACGGCGGCAATGTCGTCTTTTCAGGTATAACCAGGAATATTCTAGAAAACGCTGATTCCCTAACGGGTAAATATTTATCAGGTAAATTAAAAATCAAAATAAATGAGCCGAGGAAAATTTCAAATTCAAAAGGAATTACAATTTATAATCCGAAAAAACATAACCTTCAAATTCCAAAAGTTACTTTTCCTTTGCATTGCATGACTGTTGTTACAGGTGTTTCAGGCTCCGGGAAAAGCACACTGGTACATGATATTTTATATGAAGGATTAAAAAAAATCAAAACCAATAGTGACGGTGAATCTTCATTATATGATAAAATTGAAGGCTTTGAAACTCTCTCCTTTATCGAGCTTGTTGACCAGACACCTATTGGAAGGTCTTCCCGCTCTACACCTGTTACTTATACAAAAGTCTTCGAATTAATTCGTGAGCTGTTTTCAACTACTCAATTAGCACGCCAACTTGGTTTGAAGCCGGGATACTTTTCATTCAATGTTCCGGGTGGGAGATGCGAGGCATGTGAAGGTGAAGGACAGGTGTCTGTGGATATGCAATTTCTGCCCGATGTTCATCTCGAATGTGAAGTGTGCAAAGGCACCCGCTATAAACGTGAAGCCCGCTCTGTTCTTTATAAAAACAAATCTATCGTTGACGTATTGAACATGACAATAGATGAGGCTGCCGCCTTCTTTGAAGACCAAAAAAAAATCATCAGGAAATTAAAAATCCTGCAGGAAGTCGGTCTCGGTTACCTGAAGCTCGGACAGCCGAGTTCCATGCTGTCAGGAGGCGAAAGCCAAAGAATAAAACTTGCTTCACATCTCGAGACTGAAAGTACATCCGATACGCTTTTTATATTTGATGAACCCACAACAGGACTTCATATAGATGATGTCTCAAAATTGCTCAAATGCTTTCATAAATTAATTGACCTGGGGCATACTATAATTATCATCGAACACAATTTATATGTTATTTCCTCTGCCGACTGGCTCATTGATTTGGGACCTGAAGCCGGCGAAGACGGCGGCAGAATAATTGCGACAGGCACGCCCGATAAAATTGCTTCCAATAAAAATTCTCTTACAGGAAAAGCATTAAAAGAATTTTATGAAGAATTATATAATAAAAATGTAGTATAAATAAAAAAGTACCCAAGCGACAGCTCGGGTACAAATTAATTAAACGTAGTTAAAAAAATCTATCTCTTTATATAGATTAAAAAATTCTTGTAATCTTTCTCTGCTTCTAATCTCAATAGATATAGTCCTGATTGGAATTTAGATAAATCAAAATATTTGGAATATTTTCCTTTTCCTTTATATCCTTTTTCGATAATTGCAATCTCGTCACCCTTAAGAGTAAACAGTTTCAGTGATATTTCAGTATCTTTTAATATAGAATAATCAATGTTTATTGATTCTGAAGCAGGATTAGGATGTGCTGATAAATACTCTAAAATTAGACTTTGTCTTTTAGAATTACAATCAGTTGTAAATGATTTAATACATTGAATAGAACTGTCAACGCCCAAAAATACGAAATCAAAATATTCAGTATATTCATCACTAAAATAAGTAAGACATAGTGATTCAGTAACTAAAGTATCAAAATTAATCGGGTTATTCGGATTATATTTACTTACCCAAAAAGTAGAATCAATAATAATATCACTTGGAGGATTATTAAAATGAACCCTATCTCTGACAATTAAGCCATAATAATTACATGATAAAGGATTATTCACCATAAAATGGAAACAACATCCTTCAGGTTTAAGAGAATCAGTAAGAGGTACGATTTGAAGACTATCACAACATCGGGAACTAAATGTATTACTGCAACTTAAAATTTGCGTATCATAAAAATAATAATGCCAGGGGTCATCACCTACTAAATTACCAACATATATGTTACTAATGTAATCAGATCCCTGTGAAATACACACATTTCCTATTTTTTTTCTTGCATTATGAACTAAGAGAAATTGAAATGTCCAAAAATTATCATCAGCAGAATAATTGGGATTTAAAGCAAGATTATCAGGTTGAAAATTAGCATTAATTCCATTATTAGAATTAAATTGCATTGTTATTGGAATGGTTAATGAATCACAATGAGTATTTGAATTAAAATAAATGTCCCAGCAACAATCAGAAGTTTGTACATATTCAATTGTTAATTCATTATTAGAAATTAATTTACATTCATCACAATCAGTAGAATCTTCAGACTGGTCATATTGCAATCGCACGACTTTAACATTTAATAATTTACCTTCTCCCGGTAAAAATTTCGCGGAAAATATAAAAGGATAACTAATTTTTGTATCTATCATATCATAGCAATATGATTGTCTCCACCAATTTCTATTAAGAAAGGTATTTTTACTGCCAATTTCATTAATCCATAATTCATAATTATAAGGAATAATATCATATTTGAATTGTAGTTTAAATTCCCTTGCACCTGATTTTTTCCACCAAAATGACCTCCAGTAAACAGAGTCCGTACCCCTTATTGAATCATCCCATTGGGCAGAAGGTAAAAATTCCATGAACCAACTTTGATTACCCGGGTTAAAAGCTCTTATTAACGGGTCTGTTCTTCGATTTAATAACCCGATTGTGAAATTCCTCGAAGGGTCATGAGAATTTTGCTTATGTAATGTCATATCAAAAAAAGTAGAATCTTATGCTTCATATATTGGATTTCCGAATTGATTAACCCATCCGGGATGCCGGGACATTAAATTCAGATATACATAATTTTGCAGTATGTTTGGTATCGGAATAGTTGGGTCTTGTACGTACCAATTTTTAAAACCATAGGCATACCAAGCCATTAATTTTAAATTCATCAATTCATTTTGTACAGCATCAATCCATTTATGGTTTTTCATAATTTCTGCCCTAGTAGAACGTAAACCAATATAAAAATGACCTGTATCAACTTTCATAAAATTAAGGTCATATACATTTGGATTGAAATAATTATTCCATTTATAATTTGTATCTAAATAATTAATATAATCACCACCTATAAAGTTGTTATAAACTAAAGAATCACCGGTTGGTAATGAATTTTGTACATTTGGATTAATATTATTTTGCAATCCTAAGGAACCTATATCTGTCGAATCTGACAAGTATCCATAACGGGTTTTTAAATAATAAAAAAGACCTTTGGCACCTAATATAACTGGCTCGCTTATCAACAATCTGACTTCTTCACCTGTTTTGGGTCTATTACTAGTATTAATCAAAGTAAATGAATTTATTATTGACGTATCCTTTATCCAGCTTTCTGATTGTATCCACAAATTTGACCACCATGGTTTTGAACTGAACAAGATTGCAGGATATTTTCCATAACCGTTCCATGAATTAAATTCAACGTTAAATAATGTGCCTCTAATATTTTCAAAATCATCAAAGATATTAAAACCACCTGTAACCGGAATAGACATAGTATTCCTTAAATGTGACTCGTATTCTGAATTCAGAGTATCATTAAAAGAATGTAAATTATTTCCATTAAAACCATATCTTAAATTAAATGATGATGTTTGGGTATATTCTTTATTAGGGTCTATACATCTTGTTTTTTTATAAAATGGTACCCCTGCTCTCGAACCAAAATCTAATATAGAGCCATTCCGGTTTTGTTCCTGACCCGTAGCATAAATATAATGTGCAGGCGGACTATCCTGATGCCCGGGATTATATGTTGGTGTTTCCAATTCACCTAATGTATCCAATAGCATATTAAGATATCTAACTGACGACCACTGCATTGGAATAGCCTCGTCCGCAAGGTAAAAACGAAATATGCGTGGTTGTCTCTTTTGAATATGGGATTGAAAATCAGTTACATTGCTATCGCAAATTGCATAAGCTAAAGAATCATATTTGCCAAAATAAATATCTCTCATTCTTGGCGTCTCGAGCCGAATCCAATCTATTCCAAGGTCCACTATGCCATAATAGTTTACCTCTACATCTATTTTGGAAATATATGTCATTATTTTATATGTATTCGCCCACCAATCATTTTTGAATACGGGATTATGTAAAAAACCACCACCAAATGGAATTCCGTCAAAAAAAGCAAAAGCAGAAAGAGTTATATTATGGTCTAATGTATCATTTTTTAACATCCTGCCCGTAATATAAAAATCCTGTGTCTGTGGCGAAATAGTATCGAGCTCACGATAAATACCACGATAATTAGTGTTAATAGTGCCATAAATCGGTTTATTATGAGTTTCACTTTGGTATGGTAAATAATCAAATTTTACATAGCTATAAGAGATTACTGTATCTATAGGCTGACCCTGTGAATTCGTGTCAATTCGTGTTTGTTGATAAGGCAGCCTTATTTTCAACAAAGTATCATTCAAATGCTGCTGCAAACTGTCCCAATTAATAGTTTTCAGGTTTATTGATAAATAATATTGCTTACCATTAAATGGATGATAAACTGTCTTATCATAATTACTATTTAAGCCTCTATTTTGTAAATGGCTTGTATCATTTGTTCCTTGATAATCTTCATACCTCAAAATTGTTCCATTCCAAATGTTATTCAATACAACTCTTGGATAAGTTGTTTGAATATCGCTATGTAAAATGAATCTTTTAAAATCAGTCGTTGTGTCTCCTACGACAAAATCCCTGCCATAAAAACCGAAAACAGCACCTGTACTATCTCCTGCTCTCGGTTGAAAAGTAAAATCATTTGAATCTACATTTATTGTTGGCTCTAAATGAAGAGCTAATCCATTAAAAGGATGATACGATACTCTACTAATTATTCCATCCCAATTTTGTTTTAAAACAAAAATAATCCTTAAATCATTTGCAAAATCCGAATCATTACAGGCAATGCAAATATCATGATAACTATTCATCAATAATGCATCGTCCAATTTCTTACCGGGACCGCTCCAATTCCATGCTCTCATAACATGCGTCTGATTATAATTCCTGTCAAAAATACTTGCATTATTAAAATTGATAGATAATTTTGGCGGGTCGGTTATATCCTGTCCTTTTACTTGCAAGAATATAAGCATTGTGGCTGCAAAAGCCATAATTATATTTTTCATTTTATTTGCCTTTCCTTATTTATTAATTATTAACTTAAATAATAAAGAAAGGTGTGAATTTTGTACTTTTATAAAGTAAGTACCATTTACAATCAAAGAAACATCAACTTCAATATTTTGATTACCGGAATCAAGTAATTTATTGTATAAATTATTAATTATCCTACCGGATAAATCAATTAAATCAATAGTGGTTTTTTCTGTATCGGGTTGTACAAAATATATAATTGCTTTTCCGCTTGTCGGGTTTGGATAAATAATTTGCTTTATTGAATCAGGGTTTTCATTCACTGGAGTACCATTATACTTTGCAGGATATAATAACAGATATTCTCCGATGCTTGTTATTATTTTTTCTCCATTATGTGAAATATCGAAATTTTCATAACCACCATCATTATAATTATAAACTGGCTTACTCGTTACTAAATTCCATATTCTCATTAATGCACTAAAATTATTTGTTGTAACCAAATACTTATCATCGGGCGAAAATTCAATTCCTGTCAGGCTTGGTCCGTTTACCGGCAGCTTCCATAAAAGCATTTTTGTCTTAAAATCATAGACTTCTATACCATAATCAGGATCACCTGTTGCACTTACTATATATTTACATGTATTGGAAATTCTGAATCCGCTTGAATTAATATAATTATCTATACTATCTAAGGTATTAATATCATAGACAATATAGCTTCCAGCCGAATATTGATTATAAGGGTATGTTTGATTTTGATAAGTTTTAACATATTGTCCAATTAATTTTGTATCATCACAAAGAAATTGAATATAGGTTACAGTATAATCAATAAGATTTTCTTCATTCGGTTTTGGATAAATTTTGGTTTTTAAGATTCTTTTTGTTTGTAAATCCCAAATTCTAAAACCATGTAATATTGGTGAAACAATATACCTTTCATCTTTTGACATTGTAGGATATATATAATCAGGTATTTTTATACTGTCATTTTCAATCGAATCAATCACCTTATAAGTTTTAGCATCAAATATCTCAAACTTATTTCTTGCCTGATTCAGCCTTATAAAATTCAAGTCATTATTAATAAAGAAAATTTCATTGTTGCCGTCAATCCTTTTGATTTCCTGACCTGTCTTTGCATCGAGAAATAAATCCTGCGAATAACCATGTGCAACAATCAAAGAATCAGTATGTGAAAACTTAACCATATAAAAACCTTGCTTCTGGTCTTCAATTCGGTTAGTCCACACGGTATCTTTGAAGTAATTGTCTTGGCTCCATGCCTGCACTGAAGCCAATGTAAGAATAACAATTAAAACTATTTTGAGTTTCATATAAACCCTCCATTAAGGATAGTTATAAAAATAATGAATTATTTTATAGGAAAAAAAACATTATTTTTAAAGGGTAAAAACAAGTAAAAAGGACGTTCTCACATTCGCCTACTATTGAGGTACCACCAAGCACCTTTACACCAAGCAAATAGAAAACGCCCATACCGGGCGTACCTATATTGTGTTTGGTGTTTAAAAGTTTGGTGGTTTTCAACAGTTAACGTCAATAAATATACGCTAAATATATCTATGTATTTATTTTTAAAATACAAACCAAAATTAATGAAGAAATTTATAATTTACAAGTAATATTTTGTTTTATTGTATGAATAGTATAATTCTAATAATTATCCGGATTGATATTTTGTGGGATGGGTAGTTTTAAGATTATTGTAGTGTATTTATTTATGTCGCTTTCGATGAAGAACTCGCCCCTGTGCAGGTCAATTAATTTTCTCACTATAGTCAGACCTAAGCCGGAGCCTTGCTGTTCGTACATGTTTCTTTCGAATTGCATATAAGCATCAATATTTTCGATTTGTTCTTTGGACATACCTCTTCCTGAATCCTTGAAGAACAGCACCAGCTTTTCTCCCTGGACTTCACTCCCAATAATCAGCGGTGTACCTTTTTGAGAATATTTAAGACAGTTATCCATAATCTCCTCGATAATTTTAGTCAGATATTGTTCGCCAATAGCAATAGGACTATCGGTAAGATTTATCTGGACGTCATCTTTTCTTTCCTTATCCGATGCCATGAGCATTACTTTATCGAAAATTACCGGCTCTGAATATAGAGTAACCTGGGATTGCAGTGCCTGCAATTCGTAAACATCGGTAGAAAGCATGGTTATATTTGCGTAATAAAGATAATTTTCAAAAAGCCTTCTTAATCTCTCCGCCGAATCTTTAATATCAATTAAAATTTCTTTTGTCTCTATAATACTTTGTTCATCACTTGCATCGAAATGCTTTATCAAGTAATCCGAAAAACCCAGAATCTGGTTAATCGGAGTTCTGACTTCATGCGGAATAGACATACTGAGATTGGATTTTAAGTTCTCTATTTTTTCACCAAGCTGAACTTTACTTTCAACCAGGCTGATAGTTCTCGATGCTACAAGTTGATCTAATAGGGATTGGGATTTGAATTGGTTATCATAAAACATCAGGTTTTCAACAGAGCTGGAAAAATAATAAGAAAAATATAATAAGAAATTAGTGGATTCGCTGCGAAACTCATGGTAATCTTGAATGGTTGATAATATTACAATGCCAAGTATACCTGCTATTCCAACCATAGGAATAATTAATAAATGACTTTTCTCATCAAAATTATCTTTCTCAAAATTATAATACTGCATTTTCCCTGTAGTAAGAGCCGTACCAATGGAGCCTTCTTCAATTAAGAAAGAAAATTGCTTTTTGGCTAATTCCTCAGCTTCTTCAGGTAAAACAGCACCAAAATAAAAATCAAAGCTTTCCTTATCCAGAAAATAAAAATAAACATGCTTTAACTCAAGAAACTTAAAATATACCTTTAAGCCTTCTTTAATTAATGCGGACAATGACTTCTCATTTAAACGTTTGACGACAAAATTATTGAAACTTTCATTAATTTGTTGTCTCAATAAATCAGAAGCGGTGTTAGTTTCCATAATATTACCTCTTAGATAAAGAGTATATTGTTAAATTCTTTTAAATTAAAATCAGAATTCCATGTCAGACTAAAATTCTTTTAATATTTATTTTAGTAAAAGTATTTCAAGAGATTGCTTATAATCAGTAATAATTTTTTCATACATATCGGTTAATGTACCGGGTGGTATATTCAGTAAATCCCAAACATTTATATTTGGTTCGGGAATTAAGTGGTCGCCCGGGTCACCTA
>JBEKWK010000089.1:0-9459 GCA_049513175.1 FCB group bacterium | reverse complement strand
CTGCTATCGAAGCCGTAGCTAAAGAAGAAAAAATTAATTATGTTTTTGATAAGGGAAGTTCCGCTTTATTATATTCCGAAGCAAAGTCAGATATTACTTATAGAGTATTGGATAAAATTAAACGCGAGGAAAAATAATAAAATCTAATTTTATGAAATCGTTCCAATGGGTACATTCGGAACGATAATTTATGAAACTGTTAATTTTTTTCAGGCACAAAATATGAAGAATTTCTGATACTATTTATTTTTCATTTATTGGGGGATAATTATGAAACATACAGTTTTTATAATCAGAAATTTTATACCATTAGTAATCTGTATTATACTAATGTCACTTTCTTTATATGCCCAAAATGCTGCTTCTAATGCATCAGAAGTAATAAGTAGCCATCAGACAGAAGTAAAACAGGCGAAACTGAAAATTGACTCCATTGTAAATTCGTGGAAATGTGAACTAGGAAAATTTGATAAAAATATAAGGATTCTTGAAGGACAAATAAAGAAGAATGCATATTTATGGAGTGATAAAAAAATACATTTCAAAGTTAAAGAACTTGCGAAAATAAAGAATGAATGTATGGCTTACAAAAAAAATAAATTTGAACCCGGAGGCGATTATGATAAAATTGTCAGTGAGATAATCGAGCCTATTAAGGATAAGATTTTGGATGAAGAATTGGATAAGATTAAAAGTAGGGATAAATAATAAAATTTAATTTACTGGAATTCGTTCCAATTGTGTACATTGGAACGAAAACTTTATTACAATTAATTATTTTGGACAAAGAATTTGAAGAATTTCTGATACTATTTATTTTCACTTTTTTGGAATAATTATGAAACACTTAACTTTTCTAATCAGAAATTTTTTTCTAATAGTAATAAGTATTTTACTATTATCATTTTCTCTGTCTGCCCAAAAGGTTGCATTCATAGCCTCGGATGTAATCAGAACAAATCTTACTGAAGCGAAACAAGCCGACCAGAGAATCAATTCTATTGTAGATGAATGGAAGCGTGAGCTTGAGACTCTCGATAAAAATATCGAGATACTTGAAGGCGAAATTAAGAAGAACAGGCTTGTGTGGAGTGATGATGAAAAAACGGATAAGGAAAAAGAACTCGAAGGTCTGAAGCGGGAGAGAATGACCTATGCCCGCAATAAATTTGAAACAGGCGGTGAGTACGACAAGACTGTAAATGAAGTAATGAAGCCTATCGAGGAAAAGATTTTTGCCGCTGTGCAGGAAGTTTCAGTGGAGGAAGGATACGACGTCATTTTCGATAAGAGCGTTCAGCCGCTTCCATACTGCAATTTCAAGTACGACCTTACCGTAAAGGTGCTGAAGAAATTAGGTGTGAATGTAGAACAGCTTGAAAAAGAGCAAAAGGAGAAAATTGATAAAGACCCGCGAAATCAAAAGAAAGATTCGAAAGAGCCTCCGGGCAAAAGAACAAAAGCACGTGATGCAACTGATATGATAGAGAAAACACCACCGGATATTCAAAGGGATAAGGGGACTCAACCGACAATACAGCCGAACACACAGCCGCCGGTTCAGCCTCTGCCAAACGGACAGAATCCGCCGATAATAACACCGCCGAGATAAAAGAAATTATATAAACATAAGATACATAATCCGTCAGGAAATAAACCTGACGGATGATTCTATTTCACAACAATAAATCTCCTAGTTTCAGTATAGCTCCCTGCTTTGATTTGGCAGAAATATACACCCGGAGAATAATCACGTGTATCAATTTTCAAATTATTTATCTCTTGAATTGTTCTTGCGAAAACTGGAATACCAAGTTCGTTATAAATTTTTATTTCAGTGTAATTATTATTTCCAATATTTAAATAAAGGTAATCTGAAACTGGATTAGGGAATAATGAAAAGTTTTGTTCATTAGATAAATCATTAACATTAGTAATTCCAAAATCACTAAGCTTAGCTCTAAATAGACCTCCTTGAGTTCCTGCAAAAATATATTTATTATTATGTGCTAAAGATAAAATATTTAAATTCGATAAACTATCATTCTGAGCAGACCAACTATTACAGCTATCTGATGATAGAAAAATTCCACCACCGGCAGTGCCAGCAAAAATTTTATCATTAATAATAATAACTGCATTTATCTGTAAATTTGATAAACCATTATTCTTCGAAATCCAAGAATCACCATAATCGGAAGAATAATAAATACCATTTTTTTCTGTACCTATAGCAATTATATCTTTATTAATATATATTGAAAGTGGTAAAAAAATATTACTATCTTTAGAAACAAAAGTTTCACCACAATCAGAAGAAAAAGAAATACCTCTAAAAAAAGATAATGCAAAAATATCATTCCCGTTAATACCAATTGCGGTTATATAATGAGCCGAATATAAATCACCTTTATATAACCATGTATTACCTTTATCAGAAGATAACATTAAGCCATATTCATATAATGAGGCAATAATATAATTACCACAAAGAACTACTAAATTATACCAGTTATCATGACCACCGAAAGTTTTTTGAGACCAAGAATTCCCATTATCTAAAGAAGAAAATATACCATAGATTGTACTAGCATATATATCATTATCAAGTTTAGATATAGACCAAATTGTTTGATTTGATAGACTATCATTATTACTAGTCCAATTATTATCATCATCAATAGAAAAATAAATACCTTTACTCTGTGTACCAACATAAATTTCATTTGTATATATGGAAATACAATTTATAGTATCGGCATTTAATCCTGATTTGCATCTTTCCCAATGAGAATAAATATTTGTTGAATTAATTAAAAAAATAATTATTAATAAAAGAATATTCTTCATTTTATTAACCTTAAATAATATTAATATTTTATTATTTTACAAAAATGATTTACAGTATTCCCTATGAATTTAATAATGTAAAAACCAGGATCTTCATTAGATAAATCCAATATAGATTTATCCATATTATTATATTGATATATTATTTGACCTAAATAATTAAAAATTTGGATTTGTTTTATTTTATTTTTTTCCAAATTTTTAACAAAAAATACACCATTACCGGGATTAGGATATGCTATCAATTCATCTTTATTTTCTAAAATTAAATATTTATACGAATTAATTTTTTGCTCATCATTAAAATGAAAAAGTTCGTTATTATAACAATTACAACAATCTTCGAATTTATCATTATTACTTATTCTAGCAAGACTATTTGAATTACTTCCATTTTTGATAGCAATCGGAACATTATTATCAATATATGCATGAAATCTACCACCAGTATGTACCATAAAGCCGTTTACTAATTGAATATCTGCCCCACCACGAAAAATAACATTTCCAATTGATGGTTCATCATTTTGTTCACTTATATGTGTATCATTAAAGGAAACAGGATTAGAAATAAGATAAGCTGCATTGCAAGCTATATAAGCAGAATTAACTTGTATTTTCATATAACCAGATTCACCCCAATCAATACCTTCAGAATTTCTTAATATCCAATAATCACCAATAGTTTGGTCATTATCCCATCCAATTATAGAAATAACATGAAAACCAGAATTACGACATGATGGAGTATTATCATAACAATCTTGTTTATCATCTACATAAATTCCACTTTGATCATTCCATAGTCCCCATCGATCATCATATTCCACTGAAGCTTCAACAATTCCATAATTCAATATTGCTGTCTTTATTGCATCAATATCATTACAATCAATTAATTGCCAATCGCTGAAAATAGCTTTAGGGTCATTCCAATGAGAACACGGCCCAGGGTTCACTATAGTATAGGAAAAACTAGAACTTAATATTATACCTTCGTGAGAATAATAATTGCTGCCAATTAATGCTTGAAGTGCTAGATAAGGTGGTTGAGAACCTTGACAACCAAAGAAATAGTGATAAGGATATTGATCTAAACTACCTAAACACCACATAATAAATGATTCAGAAAATTCTTTTCTATTTTCATCATAAGAACCTGTATTATAATTATAAGTACCTTCTGCACATGCTGCAGCAGCAAATGCATAACATGAAGAACAAGCATCTTGATCTCTTATTGGATTTACATAATTATGTCCATTAACATTTCTCAAATCAAATGATCTAGGAAAAGTTAATAATTTAGGTAATTTATTTGAATTTTTATTTGATGATTTTACAATAGATATATCTTTTTGTTTATTACATTTCTTTATTAAAGTATCACCATTCTTATCCATCAAATCCAACATTTTAATTTTTTGATTTATTTTTTTATTTTCATCATATTTTACACAATATGGGCATTCTACTTTGTCATATTTTGTATAAATTGTATCTATTATTAAATCATATCCACATTTGGCACAATAAGAATATTCTTTAGCTACTTTACCTCGGAAAAAATCCCACGCTCGAACTATATAATTATTTGGCAGAATACAAATACCATATTCATTCCTATTTGAATCTTTAACTATTTCATACGAATATCCTAATTTCTTACAATATACTGCTGATGTATTTGGTGATCCAACTTGTGATTGCAATTTATTTTGAATGAAGAAAAATAATAATAAATAAATAATAAATAAGATTTTCATATTATTTTACTTTCTTTAAGTTCTTAAGTTCATTCTTAATTTCTTGGTTTTCTCTTTTCAGATCGATGATATAGAGTGTAAGTTCTTCAATTTTTCTTAGTAATTGTTTCTGCATTTCACTAATATTAAGACCATTCAATTTGATTTCATCTTTGTTAGGGATATCAGGTAAATGCCCGTTTTTATCAATATAAGATTTGATTTCTTTTATACTTTTTAATTTGTAACCTTTTGTAAATATTTCATCGGGCCAATATTCATTGGAAGGTTTTACAAATATTTCTGTAGAATACATTGTTCCATTAATTTTAACATCACCGTTAATATCTAATTTTGATGTTGGAATATCTAATCCCGTACCTATTCCGATATTTCCTGCTGCCGTTATGCGCATTTGTTCGGTACCATTTGTTTTTATTACCAAATCCTGTGGACCTGTAGTACCTAAAAATCTACTTGGGTCTTCAAGATAATTTCCATATAATGTCCAATAACAATCTTGTGGACAAGGATTAACAGCGTCATCATAAGCATAAATAATTTGATTATCTGCAAAAGGTGGGTTCGGTGCTGTTGCACAATTATTATAACAACCTGTTTCGCCTTCTTTTATTACTTGTCCGGGTGGTGGTATAGTTGGGCAAGTCACATCAAAATATGGTTGTGATATTACATGGTCAACTATCATTTTATTTGTAGTTATATTATCATACTTGATCCTTAAATCTATATCACAACAATGATTATCATAACATGGTACTATATAATATCTATTTTCAATTGCATTATATTGTTCTATCCTCCAACAAGCTAATTTTTCCACTATTACATGATAAGCAATTGTTGGATTGGGTATTCCTAAGATTTGAGTTGACATATCTAATAATTTCCTAATTGACTGGTCAACAATGGCATCTGTATTTGCATTTGAAACACATGCTCCGTATCCGTCAATTATTATTGAACCAATTTGGAATACATAAACACAATTTGGGCCCGGGCAATTGCATTTCGTATAAGAATAATTTACAATATACCAGCAATCATTTACTTTTATTTTTACTTCAATTGTTGGGAGTCGAGAAATATCACAGAGAGGTGGATAAGAACAAATAATTGGTTCTGTACTTTGTAAAGTATTTGATAGTTCGAAAAATAAAAATAATAATGACAATAGGAACAGGAATAGCTTTTTCATGACGAGCCTTTTAATTAATCTGAAATTCAGTATATATTTAATTATTTTATAATATTCTGATATTTACAAATTCTCTAACTCATTTTTTTTTGACTTATGAATATTCTTAGTTAAATATACTAAAGGAATTTATTATTACCAAATTTATTTTGCAATAACAATTTAAACAGAAAAAAGTTACAATAAAATCTTTCTTTTGTTATGTGCTAATTAATAATTCTCATATTAAAGAAATTTTTGTTAGTTTGGAATTGTAAAATTTAATAGTTCCGAAATAATTCAAAACTGCCGGAGAAATGAAATGCCCGTAGAAATATTGTTTACCTGTGAGAAAATTGCAGAGCTTGTAGAGGGAAAAATAAAAGGCGAAGCCAAAGCCGAAATTACAGCATTGAACCGTATTGAATATGCCGGGAAAGGTGAGCTTACTTTCCTTGCGAATCCCAAATTTGAGAAATATCTAAAAACTACCGAAGCAACTTGTATATTAGTTCCGGAAACCATACAGGATTCTCCGAAAGAAAATATGTGTTTTATAGTTGTCAGTAATCCGTATCATGCCTTTGTTAAAATAATTAAACTTGTTGATTCTATGAAACCCGGAAAAAGCGGAGGCATTCATCCGACTGCAATCATAGGAAAAAATACGAAAATACCCGGCAGTGTTTATATAGGTCCATATTGCATAATCGGGAATAATTGTATAATTGGTGAAAATGTTGTTTTGCATTCAAGGGTGACGATTTATGATGATGTAAAAATCGGTGATAATTGTGAATTTAAAACTGGTGTAGTATGTTTTGATAATACTGTTATTGGTAATAATTGTATCATTCATGCCGGTGCCGTAATAGGCGATGACGGTTTCGGGTACGAAGAGCATAAGGACGGAAGCTATGAAAAGATACCTCAGATTGGCAATGTAGTTATTAAAGATAATGTGGAAATCGGCTCAAACACAACTATTGACAGGGCAATGACAGGTAGCACAATTATTGAAAGCGGGGTAATCATTGATAATCTTGTTCAAATCGGTCATAATGTATTCGTAGGCGAAAACACCGCTATGGCAGCTCAGGTTGGTATAGCCGGCAGTTGCAAAATTGGGAAACGAAATAGGTTCGGGGGGCAGGTAGGTTTGGCAGGGCATTTAGACACTGTTGATGACGTAATTTTAATAGCCCAATCCGGTGTTGCAAAATCAATAAATGAGAAAGGGATTTATTTCGGGGCGCCAATAAGGGAGAGACTAAAAGCTTTTAAAATAGAATCTGCAATCACTGATTTACCTGAACTGGCAAAGGAATTCCGCAAGCTGAAAAAGTTTATTTTAGAAAAATTTAACATCAATGATTTGGGGGATTAAATTTTTTTTAAATTATTTTGTCAAAAGCCACTTCCAGACAGGGAGAATTTGAATAGTTCTTCGACCTTTTTTTATATTATTATTTCTTGAATTACTCTTAATTATATCTAATCACTTTAAAATCATTATCATTGTGAATGAATATATTTGGCGGTTTATTTTCATTGCAAATGAAAATGTACTATAATACATTTGAATAAATAGATTTTTAAAAAGATAATTTACCTTCCAAATAAACCATAAACGTCAATTTTCATCTAAACAATAATTACTCAAAATTTTTATAAAAAGATTAATTTCATTAGTTTAGTAATTTATATTTAAACAAAACTTAGAAAGTTAGCTTTAGAAAATTATGTCAGATAAGCAAAGTACTATAAAAGAACCTGTATCATTTTCAGGCATCGGACTGCATACAGGTCATAACTCGACTATTACCTTCCGACCGGCACCTGAAAACTACGGATATAGATTTATAAGAACAGATTTGGCTGAATCAATTGAAATCCCTGCACTTGTTGATAATGTCGTTGATTTATCGAGAGGTACTACATTAGGAATTAACGGTACAACAGTACAAACAGTAGAGCATGTTTTAGCGGCATTAGTCGGATTACAAATTGATAATTGCAAAATCGAGCTTGACGGAGGAGAACCTCCTGTTGGAGACGGAAGTTCGATGCCTTATGTCGAAGTATTATTAAAAGCGGGATATGAAGAACTGAATGAAGACAGGCATTATTTTGTTATTGATGAACCTATCGCATATACTAACGAAGCTAAAGGAGTGGATTATGTAGCACTTCCTACAGATGATTACAGGCTTACGGTAATGATTGATTATAATAATCCGGCACTCGGAAGCCAGCACTCAGGCTTATTCAATATGGAAAAAGAATTTGTTTCCGAATTTGCCCCTGCAAGGACTTTCTGCTTTTTTACCGAAACCTTAATGTTGCTTGAACAAGGTTTGATTCAGGGTGGGAATTTAAGTAATGCAATTGTAATTGTAGATAAAGAGATTACTGAACATGACCTGAAAACCTTGAAAGATAGATTCCATCTCAAAGCTGCTCCTAAACGAGGGAAAACCGGAATTTTGGATGATACGGTTTTAAGATTTAAGAATGAACCTGCAAGACATAAACTTCTCGACCTGCTTGGTGATTTGTCTTTGGCGGGTGTAACTTTGAAAGCTCAAATTCTTGCGGCAAGACCGGGGCATGCAAGTAATTTTGAATTTGCAAAAAAAATCAGGCAGCAATATTTAAAGAAACAAAATTCATTAAAATATACTCCCAATAGGAACACGAATTTTGTTTTTGACATAAACGATTTGTTAAAAATAATGCCGCACAGGTATCCTTTTTTGCTCATTGACAGAATCTTAGATTACGATGCCGAAAATAATACAGTTATAGGCTTAAAAAATGTAACTGTTGATGAACCGTTTTTTACAGGTCATTTCCCTGAAAATCCTATAATGCCCGGAGTGCTGATATGTGAGGCTATGGCTCAGACAGGATGCCAGGTACTTATCCATTTATTACCAAATTTCAGGGAAAAATTAATTCTGTTCATGGGAATAAAAGAAGCAAAATTCCGGAAACCTGTCATTCCCGGCGACCAGCTTATAATGGAAGTGAAATTAATTGGCAAAAAACTTAATGTATTTGTTCTAAAAGGTAAAGCTTTTGTTAACGGACAACTCGTTGCTGAAGCTGAATTATCTACTGCAGTAATTGATAAAAAATGATGAATGAGAATTTTATACATCCGACAGCAATTGTTTCGGACAAGGCTAAAATCGGAAATAAAGTAAAAATCGGTGCCTTTAGTATAATTCAAGATGATGTCGAAATCGGAAATAATACTGAAATAAGAAATAGTGTTCTGATTGCAGATGGTGCAAGAATTGGTTCGGATTGCAAAATTTATTCGGGAGCCGTGATTGCAACTGAACCCCAGGATTTAAAATTTGGCGGTGAGAAAACTCTTGCTATTATTGGCGACAGAACCGTTATTAGAGAATATGCAACAATAAACCGGGCTACCATGGCAACCGGAAAAACAATTGTCGGCAGTGACTGCTTTATAATGGAATATTGTCATGTTGCACATGACTGCCGCATTGGAAACAAAGTTATAATGGCAAATGTTACCCAGTTAGGAGGGCATGTTCATCTCGATGAATGGGCTTTTATTGGTGGTGCAGTTAAAGTACATCAATTCTGCCATATCGGGTGCCACACAATGATTGGTGCCGATGTAAAAATCAC
>JBEKWK010000088.1:0-9518 GCA_049513175.1 FCB group bacterium | reverse complement strand
AATTAATTATTTTGTAAAAAATTTTTAATTAATGCGACAATATTATGGATATGATTAAAAGGATACACGGGCTTTCTTATTTAATAGGCAATACACCTCTTCTTGAAATTGCTTTCAATTTTAAAGGCAGGCAAAGAAAATTATTTGCTAAAGCCGAAAACATGAATATGACAGGAAGTATTAAGGACAGAATGGCTTTGCATATACTCACAAGAGCTTATGAAAAGGGAATGCTCAGGCAAAATACTCATATTATCGAAGCCACAAGCGGCAATACGGGAATTTCTTTTTCAGCCTTGGGAAGGGCTTTAGGTTTTCCCGTAACTATATTTATGCCGGATTGGATGAGTCTTGAAAGATTAAATATAATCAAAAGTCTCGGGGCTAAAATCATTCTTGTTAGCCGTGATGAAGGTGGTTTCACAGGAAGTATAAAGTTGTCGGAAAAATTAGCTCTTGAAATTGGAGATGCTTTTTTACCATGTCAATTTTCAAATGAAGATAATACCGAAGCACATTATCTTAATACCGGTCCGGAAATCTGGTGGCAGCTTGCTTTCCGTAATCTAAAGCCGGATGCTTTTATTGCCGGGGTTGGCACCGGAGGTACAATTATGGGAGTTGGAAAGTACTTCAAAGAAAAAAGTCAGAATATTAAAATTCATCCCCTGGAACCGTCAAATTCTCCAACACTAACAACAGGTCATAAAGTTGGAAAGCACAGAATACAAGGCATATCCGACGAATTTATCCCTCCAATCGTAAGACTTAACCAGTTAGACGAAGTTGTAAGTATTGACGATGGAGATGCTATCATTATGGCTCAAAAACTGTCAAATGAACTTGGAATAGGAGTAGGCATATCAAGCGGTGCTAATTTTCTGGGCGCACTGAAAATCCAAAATGAGCTTGGTGATGATGCTGTGGTTGCCACAGTCTTTCCCGATGATAACAAAAAATATTTGAGTACAGACCTTTTGAGAGATGAGCCTGTTAAACCTGATTTCCTTTCGACTCATGTGGAGCTTTCCGGCTTCCGTTCATTCAAGCGCGTTTGCCACACTTGCTGTGACCCGGCTGATTGCATGGAAACAATGTATCTTGATAAAGAAAATGAAGTACCATTACCGCCTTGTCCAAGGAGGAATCAGTTTTCAATTACTTATTAAACGGTCAGATATAAATTTAAGAAATAGTCGAATAATGTTATTTCAATCCCAGCTTTTTGTTCTGTTCTAAGAGCGAAATTGCTTCTTTAATTCTTTTTTGGATAGTTTCTACCCTTTTTACAGAACTTATCCATAATATATAATTTCTTTGATGTGATTTGGCAAGATTTTGGAAATTTTCCCAAGCTTTTGGATTTGTTCTTATAGCTTTCTCGAATTCAGGAGTTAATTCAATTTTCCTTTTTTCAGTACTCGATTTAATTTTATCATCTGATTTCAATATGGCTTCCCATTGTTGCGAACCGGCTTTTGTCATTTTGCCTTCCTTTATTAAGGCTGCTACCCTCAATTTATTCAGTTCTGACCATTTTGAATTTTTCTTTCTTTGGGAGAATTTCTGCATATATTTTTCATCGTCAATCCTTTTGACTAAGCTGTCAATCCATCCAAAACAAAGAGCCTCCTCGACTGCTTCATTATATTTTACACAAGGCATTTTGGTATGCTTTTTATAAAAAATCAGCCAGGTTTCATTTTCGGTAGAATGATTCTTCTCCAGCCACAGCCGCCATTCATCCCTGTTTTTTACGTACAATGTTTTATTAATTTCCATTTAATTACAAATCAGAATCAAATTAATATTGAAAATAAAATATTAAAATAATAAAAAAACCATAACTCTTTATTGTAGTTTTTTATAATTTGCAAAATAAAATATTACAAGGAGTAAATTAATGAAATCGCTAATTAAAAAAAGAATTGTTTTATCATTTTGCATTGTATTTTCTGTCCTGACATTTATTCAATATCATATATTCTCACAGGATGCAACCTGGTTAAAAGATATTACCCATGAAGTAGGATTAGATTCAGTAATTGGTACACGTATTTTGCTTGTAGATGTTAATGGTGACAACTATCCCGATTTACTATGGGGAACCGGCAACATTAATAAAAACCATTATTATTTGTATTTGAATGTACCTAATCCTGATACCTCGAGTCCATACAAGCGAATTTATAAAGATTTTACAAAAGAATCTAATATAAATGCAAACCGCAATCCCGCCAAAGACGGCAGAATCACTGATGTGGCGAATCTTGCGGATGTTAATAATGACGGCTATCCTGACCTTATTACAAGCATTTATTACCATCGTTTGCAAATGTATCTCGACACACTTGACCCCGGCGACCGTTCGGAGGTTTTGCTTAACGACGGGCAAGGGCATTTTACACTTAAATTAGATAATGGTGTATACCAATACGGATTGACTAATTCTACCGGTTTTGCATTTTTAGACTATGATTTAGATGGTAATATTGATTTTTGCCTTAGCCAATGGTTTTATGATTATGCAAATGACATCAAACAGGCAAGTGTTTTATTCAAAGGGAACGGTGATGGTTCGTTTAAAGTAGTTGATGATAATGCTATTCGGGGAGTAGCACAGCCTTTATACGGCATAAACGCTACCGATATTGATAATGACGGCTGGCAGGAAATCATTACTTCTCCTTATTGCAGAAGTACGGGTAGTATATTCAAAAACAGCGGTGGCGGCAGTTTTGTTGATGTCGCCCAAAATTATAATTATACTTCTCAATTATTGGGAGGTGATAACGGTCAGCCATTATGCCAATGGTCTGCCCAGCCTGCCGACTTCGATAATGACGGAGATATGGATTTACTCCAAGTTGAAGTTCACGGTGGCTACGACCCAGGTGAAGGCAGAACACATATTGCCGTTAACGGAGGACAATCAAAAGGATATGCACTTACATGGGATTTAGACAGGATAAAGAGGGATGCCCCGACTAATTCTCATCTTGGCGACCAGGGGGGGATATGGTTTGATTTGGACGGTGACGGCTGGCAGGACATTGCAATAGGGCAAATGGGCTATCCTGCCGCAAATCTGGAAGGGCAGGAGAGACTCTACATTCTTAGACAAAATGCAAACCATTATTTCGATGATATATCCAAAGCTCTAGGTATTTACAATACCATAAAAGAAGCACATTCATCTCAACCTGCCGATTTTGACCTCGACGGCGACCAGGACTTATTTGTCAGCCACCAGGTACATGATACTACAGGTTACAGGGATACAGTAATCAACGGACAAGCTCAGAAAGTTCCGATTATTAATTCGTACATGAAAATTATACTTTTGCAAAATAACATCGGAAATAAAAATAACTGGGTTTCTGTTAAACTTGATGCTCCTACGGGATGCAACAAAAACGCTATTGGAGCAAGAATCACAGTATTTGGAGATACGATTACTCAAATCAGTGAAATTCAGACAGGTCTCGGACATTTTGCAGGGGAACAGCCATTCATTCGCAATTTCGGACTTGGAAAACGCAACAGGATAGATTCAATCGCAGTTCGGTGGCCCATGAAGGATTTTCCAATAACAAAGGTTTATAATCCTCCTTTAAATATGATTTTAGAAATTGATAAAAACGCTGATTTAAGCTTTATAAAACCCTGGTCAGGCAAGAAACCAATAATATCGTTCGACAGACCTGCCCTGAGATTCGATACTCTATATGTCGGACAAAAAAAAGTAATATCATTTGCCGTCGTAAATCTTGGCGATACAACATTAGTTGTAAATGATATAACCCTGGATTCGGCAGCAGCAAGTATTTTCTCAATTTTAAATAAGCAGGTGCCGTTCAGCCTCGAACCAAATACATCGAAGACAATTATGATGTCGTTTTCGCCGCTTGTAAGAGCAGATTATCACAAATCGGTAAAATTTATTTCGAATGCACAGAATGCACCTGAAAGGTCATTTGACTTGATTGGTTCAGGTTTCGCACCTGCATCTGTAATTTTATCAGACTCCTCATCTTTGACTTTTGCTAATGCATGGATTGATTCTATTAAAGAACGTTCTTTTGTAATAAGCAATCCCGGTGAACAAACTTTGAATATATCCGATTTCAGTATTGAATCAGATAGTGCCGATGTGTTTTCTATTGATAAAAGTTCATTACCGCTTACGCTTCAGGCTAAAGGAACAAAGACTTTAACAGTATCATTCAAGCCTTTAAAAATGGGTGCTTTCACAGCTAATCTGCTTATAAAATCCGATGCATTTAACAATCCCGCATTGAAAATAAATCTATCCGGGATTTGCGACGGACCTGTACCAGGTATTTATGCTTCAACTTTGATGCTATTCAGTTCAGTTCCTATAAATACTTTTAAGGAAAAAATGCTTGCAATCTCAAATCCCGGTAATGCAGATTTGAATATTAATAATATAAAAATTAATGATGACACTGCAAATGTTTTTTCAAAAGGTTCCTGGGAATATCCAATAACTGTTAGGGCGAATGATACATTCAACCTTGTGGTTCGCTTTACACCGAAGGATTTGATTTCATACAAAGCTACAATGGTAATTTATTCAAATGCACTTAACGATTCTACCAGAACAATCACTCTTCGGGGGACCGGAGTACCTGTTACATTTGTTGAAGAAACCCAGGCTACTAAAGATTTCCTAATGAAGGTACTTCCTAATCCGGTTGAATCAGATGCAAAGCTGGTCTGTGAGTTGCAAGGAAATGAAACAAAATCTATACATATTGAATTGCATAGTATTACCGGTATCAAAATCCGTGATATTTTGAAAACATCAATTAATCCGGGTACATATTCATATGATTTGAATACAAGCGGTCTCGCAACAGGAGTTTATTTCATTACAGCAGATGTCGAGGGAAGATATTATCATGTTCCGTTTGTGATTTTGAAATAGCACATGAAGAAATGAGAGAGAGGAATGAATCGTAATAATAATTATATTTATTCTTCCAGGAAATCCAAATCTTTTTTATATGTTTCTTCTAAGCGAAATAAAGATATATAAGCTAAAAGCAGGCAGAACGTCGCAACAATAGCAGCGCTTGCTATAATTCCGGTTAAATGAATCAGGAATTGAAATAATAATGTGATAGGTATTACCATACCGCGGACAAAATTAGGTATGGTCGAAGCCGCCGTTGCTCTTAAATTAGTTCCGAACTGCTCGGCTGCTATCGTAACGAAGACAGCCCAATAACCAGCCGCTGTACCGGTAATCGCACAAATTATATAAAATGTTGTCGTAGTAATATTATATTGTATTAAATATATTATCACCATTAATGTCAAGGCTGTGATAAAATAAAAAACGACCTTCTTCCTGCTTCCTAAATACTGGCTGAGAAAGCCGCTCGTGAAATCACCTACTGTTACTCCCATGTAAAAAAACATGATTGCATCGCCGGCATTTATTGTTCCGGTGATTTTTAATGCTTTTGCAAATTCAGGAGCAAATGTTATCAGCACACTGAGGCTGAACCATATTGGTATGCCTATTAAAATTGATTGTACATATCTGAAAAATCTTTTCCGGTTTGTGAAAAAACTGAAAAAATTTCCCTTGCTGATATTCATAGTGGCGACTTTTTTAAAAGTACCGGACTCGATTACACTCATTTGCAATAATAAAAGCATCACTCCTAATATTCCACCCACAATGAATGAAAACCTCCAGCTAAAAATCTTTGCAACAATATTTGCCGCTACAGCACCACTAACACCAATAGTAGCTATAATCATAGTACCGTAGCCCCTCGTTTCTTTTGGAAGAATTTCCAGAACAAGGGTAACTGCAACACCCAATTCACCCGCCAGTCCTAAACCTGCGATGAAGCGGCAAATATAATAACCTGTAATTGAACTTATAAAACCGTTAGCTATGTTTGCAATAGAGTATAATAAAATAGAAGCAAATAAAATTTTTACTCTGCCTTTTTTATCACCAAGTATGCCCCAAATAATCCCACCTATCAGCATGCCTGTCATCTGTATATCCAGCAAGGAAACACCGTAATTAAGCAACTGATTCCCCTGGTAGCCAAGTGCCTTCAGGCTCGGAACGCGGACTATTCCAAAAAGTATTAAGTCATATACATCAACAAAATACCCTAATGCTCCGACTATAACTGTTACGGAGATGATAGACCTGAGACTTATTTTTTTTGTTCTATCTTTATTCATTTATTTAATTATCTTTTAAGTTGCGTTTCATCATTTTTGCAAGAAATGAATTTTTGAATTAAAATGCAAATAAAAATATTGGGCTGAAATTTTTTCCAAAAATTTTCTACATTGCAGAACAAAGTATCGTCTTTGAAATCATCAGGGTGAAATCGAGATTTAATCTTCATCTATGAGTTCACTTAGGCCGCCATAATGTTTAATTGTATCCCTCACTTGCATAATAGAACTTGTAAAATTATTATTAATATCATCAGAGGTATATCTCAATACATTCCACCCATAACTTTGAAGTATATTATCCCTTTTTTTATCTTTCTGTACAATTTGCTTGTTCATATGATATGTATCACTATCACACTCAACATCCAGTTTTCTGTCTTTACAAAATATAGCAAAATCCATTACAAATCTATCTTTACCAAACTTTTTATAAAATTGTCTCTCCGCTAAAATTTTATCTATTTTAAAACTATCCCAGAATCTTACTTCGAGTGGGCTTTCATAAAATAGGTCATTTATTTCTTTAGCATCTTTAAATTTATCTATAGTTGAATTTATAAAAAGTATTCTACGGTGTCTCAGGCTCAGAATAGGTTTATCTAATTCGAGAAGCTTTTTTATTACAATTTTATAATATAATTTTTCTTCTTTGGGGCTTTTTCTTTCTTTAGGAAATAATTCTTTTCTTGGTACTATTTCGATATTTTTAACCTCACCATAAGACTGGATTTTAAAAGCATCCTCTTTGAATTCACTTGGCTGGTAAAAGGCAATAATTTCAAGTGTTTTATTTTTAACACTTGCAGGAACGATCTTTGTTGATGCCGGTATCCTATACCAATGTTGTAAAAATGCTATTCCCAAATCCCTCGGATTCGGGATAAGAGCAATCAAAACATTTTTATCATTCTTGGGCATTGAAATAAGAAAATTTAAATCATGTTTTTTAAAATAATGCTACTTGTTTGTTATCCCCATTAATTGTAAACTTTAAAGGTTTATTGTTAAGAACAAGGATGCCATCTAAATTTTTTAAATAACTATTTAATTTTTGAGCTGACCAATTTAATTTTAAATGAGTTAAAATTTCTTTTGAAGTTAATTCTGCATTTTGTAGGATATTATAAATATTTTCTTTCAAAATTTCATCAACACTCTTTTGTGCTGATTCGGCAGAAATAATATTTGGATCCTGATTGAGTAAATTTCCATCTATATCTACAGCCAAAGCACCTTTTTCAATGAGGAGATTATTCGCATTTGCTTCATTTGGTTCAGGTTTTCTAACATATATTTTTACTTCCTTTTTCAAACCGTCAAGAACACCTGACCATGTGCCGCCTGAATCACTCGATTGAGCGACAAAAATTTCTTTTGCTAATCCATATATAATCGGATTTCTTGCCATTGCCAACTGTACGCTCCATGGTGCTTTCGGATGAAAAGTGCTGAGAACAAGAACATCCCCTCTTTGGATTTCCTGGTAATATTTATTAAAACCGGAATTGAATGTCATTATTCCCTGTGGCAGAACAATGATACTTTGTCCAATATATTTTAAAGTCGAAACAAGGGCTTGCTGGTCCACTCCCTTTGCAAAACCGCTTACAATCACTTTAAAATCTTTTGTTGCAATTTTTGCGATGTTATCCGTGAATTTGAGGGAAATTTCGTCTGCTTCACGTGAACCTACAATGGCAATAGAATTTTCCTGTAATAATTGAGTATTTCCCTTTACATATAAAACAGATGGTGAGTGCTTTATTTTTAAATTTTCTTTTAGTGTAGGAGAATATTTTGGAGAATTTATTGTTATTAGCTCATAGCCCTGTGATAATAAATCTTCGACTAAAAAAGAGAATTGGGGTAGCTCCTTTTTAATTTCTTCGATGCTTATTATTTCTTTTTCTTCTAAATTAAATTTATTACGGTAATCTTTATCATTCAGGTTGAAAAATTCATCCAATGAGGATTTCTCCTCCTGAATAATCTTAATGATTAGTTCATTGATTTTTTGTATTCTCCAATTTCTTAATTGAGTCAAAGCAATCCAATATGTATATTCATTATTCATTTATATCTCCGCCTATAGTTTTTGCTATAACCAAGGGAGCAATTTTTTTTGCACCTAAACTTGTAAGATACTTTCCTATTTCTTTTATTGTAGCACCTGAATCATAAATATCATCTATTAACAAAATTGTTTTATTCTTAATTTCAGAAGGACTGCCATAAGTGAAAACATCTTTAATATTGTCTTTCTTCAATAAATAATTCTGAAACATTTTCTGAGGTTTAGTGATTTTAGCTTTTTCAAGGTTATGTGAAATTGGTATATTTAAAACTGTAGAGACCTTCTGAGCAAAATTCCTAACCAAATTACCGGATTCGGTAGGAGGAACATATAAGATTAAATTGAAGAACTCATTTGCAAATTTCTTATTAAATGCTTTTAATAATAATTTAACTAGATATTCCGGGAAATCGCCGCCATTCTCATATTTGCATTTATGAATTATTGCACCAACATTTGAAAAACCGTAATAAGCCGCCGCCACTCCATTAATTAGATTTATGCCTTTAGTCTCAATTTCGAGTAAGGGGAAATAATTATCATAAAAATCTGTTACTTTTTTATCCCATTCATCTGTTGTGGTAACTTTGTATATACGTTTAATATCATTATCACAGATGCCGCATTTACCAGATATATTATCTCCCAAAAACTCGCATAGATACTGCATCCTGCATGTAGTCAAATTAATATATTCGAGCATTTTCCCGTAATCAGCAAGTTTGTTTTTTTTCAATGTATCAAAGTGTTCAAAATTCAGAGCTGGTGCATTGTAAATTATTTCGTATTTTTTATTTCTTCCCTCGAATACTTCATTTATAATGCCCTGTTCGATTAAATCAGCTTTTATAACTCGAATGTCATTATTTTTCAGATTGGTTTCTTTCATCAATTGCTGCTCTCCATACCTGTTTTGTCTTAGAGCATCAATTACTTTTTGATATTTATTTAAAGATGGCTTACTGCCTTCTATAAAGTAAAAAGGTAATTCATCATCTTCATTTGGGTTATAAAACAGAATTAGAAAAGTTCGTTTACCATCCCTACCTGCTCTCCCTATTTCCTGGTAATAATGAATCGGGGAGACCGGAGTTTGAGTATGAATAATAAACCTTATATCAGGCTTGTCAATGCCCATTCCCAGGGCATTTGTTGATACTATACATTTCCATTTATTTTCCAATAATCCTTTTTCAATGTCCTT